>CAZUOC010000019.1:11453-12418 GCA_964622335.1 uncultured Ignavibacteriaceae bacterium | reverse complement strand
ATCACTGTTCTACGAACCGTTCTACCAACTCATGCGTCAACAGCTGTTGGCCCACGAGATGGAGAGAACGCAGGAATTGGGGGCAGACATCGTGAGCTTGCTGCACATTGCGCCGACTCACAACACTAACTTCCAGCGGGTTACCTCTCTTGCCCTCCGCGCCAATGGCGATTCAGTGATAGAGGTCTGGAAAAAGCTGGTGCGGCAGCCTGATCGGTTTGCGAGCATCAGTACCGAAGATATGTTTGGCAGGTCTTCTGTTGAGCTATCTTCGGATATGGCCGCATGGTGGAAGTATATAGCAGCAAGGTACCCGTGGGTACAGGAGTAGTCTGTACACGGGGTACTGGCATTGGGAGCCTGCTAAGAGGGATAGCCCCGTAGGGTGTAAAAACTCCATCTGGCCGATTTCTGGGGGTTCGGGTAGCGAGCTAATTCTGTTGCCTGCTCGGACCGCCCCACCCTGTGCTTGCTCACCAGAAATGAAAGCGCCCCGGCCTGGAGACGTCACCAAAGGGCCGGGGGCTGTTTTGCATTCGTCAAGCGTGAGATTCCGGGTATACGCTGGGTCGAGGTTTTCTAGGATAAGGTATCTTATCGTAAACATAGTGTACTACCAATTTGAGTGCCTGTCAAGCACCTTTTGCTACCCCCACCCTCCCAAAAGAAACCCGGCGCAGAAGCTGGCTCTAGCGAAAAACACCTCTGTTTCTATCCGCGCCGGCGCTTCTTTTCTCTGCGCAGTTTCCTGGTGCCTTGTCTGAGTTTGGCGAAACGATTCTCAAACTCTTTCGGGATGATGTCTGCTTGGGACGCTTGAGGCAAGACTTGCCTAAAGAATTGCTCCAATTCGTCGAACTCGATCAAGTCCTCTCTCAGCATAAAGACAACATCCTCGACGTCGGATTCAAACCCACGTGCGATCTTACTGAGCGCGATGGTGTATAGATCAAAGATGTATACCT
>CAZUOC010000019.1:0-11443 GCA_964622335.1 uncultured Ignavibacteriaceae bacterium | reverse complement strand
GATCCCGCCAAAATGCCCAACTAGCTGTCGCCGCTCGTAGGCTCCAGGAGCAAGCGGCACAAATTCGTCTAGAGGCACATCCTCGATATCGAGGCGCATTTCTTCGGCTAACTTTTCCACAACAGTCTTGAACTGAGCTTCTTCCTCCGAGGCGATAGCATACCAGTAGTCCAAGTCCATGGTCCCACGTGGATTGCCTAACAGACACAACGCGCCCCCACCAAGCAGGTAGAATGTCGCAGTGCCCTGATACTGCTTTCCCAGACGTTCTAGGAATGCCCGCAGGCCTGTTTCAGTTACTGGCTCCACCGCGCCTCCAATTCCCATGAACGCAACAGGTGATGTACGACGTTCTCGTATGTACCAAGCCAGTTGATATAGGTGTGTGTCTGCTGTCGGTGCCGTTGTCCCAAAGCCACGAGTTGCTCCTTGATCGTAGCAGATGTTGGAAGGGCCAGCTCATCGGCAAACCTGTTGGGCAGCCATTGACCAGATGCTGCGGAAGGAAGTCGCTCTGCATGTTCACGCTGTAGCAGAACAGCAGCCGTGTAGAAAAACCGTAACGTTCGTCGTTCAGACGGATTAAGCCTTTTTAGCGCCCTGGTGACGCCATCGGCATATTCAGGGTGCGCTAACAGAACTGCGATCACCGCGGTTCGAACGCGCGCACTGGGCTGCCGCACCAGGTCCGCCAGCAGTATATCGGCAGATCGTACCCTCTCCGCTTGATTCGAAGTACGACGGGTGAGGTATTGAATGCCAAGTAGTTGGAGCTCAGCGACGATGCGCTCTTCCTCCCCCTCTGGGCCAAATGACCCGGAGCCAGGATCCGCTGCCTGATCTGTATGTAATGCGTGAGAGGAGAGGTTGCTCATCTGTTTGCAGTATAATGCAAGTTCGAGGGGAAGTCAAAGTTCTGCCCCCCACCCCACTCTCTTGAAGACAGAGGAATCTCCAAAACCTCGGCATGGGCGTTTTTAATTGTCGTTGATGTCTTTTGACAGATTGATCATGACCTCCTATACTTTGTGTAGAGCCTTAGGCTGGAGTCTCTCATGCAACACTGATACTACTTTAACATCAGCGAACTCCAGATCTAGCCCAATGATCGAGTAGAGTATGGAGGTAAGGCTATGTCGGTAGAAACAGTCGAGAGGGCCAAGCACTCACAGATCGCACCAGCTCGTGTGGCATGGCTACGGTGGTGTGCCGCGGGGATACTGATGCTGGCCATACTGCTGATCTGCAGTGCAAACACGTCGGCGCTGGCAATCGAGAGCATGCTGCGTTACGTGGCGCGAAGCCACGGATTACCACGCGCAAGCCTTGAAATCATCAGCGAGACCTCACAAGCGCTGCCCCTCACCGGACGCACCCTGCGATTGGCCAAGGTGATGGATCGCATGACTGGACAGGTCTATATCGTCGCCTCCGATAAGGTGGGGCAAATCGTCGACGCAGAGGCTCTGCAAACCGCCGAGCGCCAAGCCCATGCCGAGCGTTACGGCAAGCTCTCGCCTCAGCTTTACGAGCGGGTGCAGCAGGCCTCCAAGGATGAAATGATCCCCGTGCTCATCTGGTTGGATGACCAGGGAAAAGTGGTAGCGCCACAACGCCCGCTGCCTGGCAAGACGGCAGCGATTGGCGCAGCGGCAGGCGAAGCGATTCAATCCCAGCATCGAGAACAGATGAATGAAGCAATCGCGCAGATGCAGGCCCCGATCCACAACCGTATCACCGCTCTGGGCGGGCATGTGACCTATGCCAGCCGCTTTGCGCCGTTGATCGCCGCGCAGATGTCGCCGATGGCCGTTCAGGCCCTGGAAGATCACCCCGGCGTGGCCGCCATCGACCTGGCAGATTCTTCTGGCGAGCGAAAGCAAATGGACTCGGCAGCGCAGACCGTACGAGTAAACGGGGTATGGAATCAAGGATACGCCGGCAGCACCACCGAGCGCGTCGCGATCTTGGAAGCATTCGACATAGACACGCGCAATCCGTATCTGAGCATTGTCGCCCGCCGTACCGGGCTAACGGGTTGGGATGACCACAAGACCATCGTGGCCGGCGTGATTGCGGGTCAGCATCCAGATTATCCCGGCATCGCTCCTTATGTGGGTATACTGGACGCCAACTATGACTTTGGCGGCGGCATCACCGAGACCATTGCCGCCGCCGATTGGGCTGTCGCTCAAGGGGCCAACGTGATCAACGCTAGTATCGGTAGCATAGTGGATGGTTATGGCCAGATGACCCAGTTGGATCGCTACTTCGACTACGTGGCTCGCCACAACTATGTCACTATCGCATGCGCCGCTGGCAACGACGGCGACTCGCACGGCTATGTGAACGGCCACGCGCTGGGCTACAACGTGCTCACCGTCGGCTCTTTTGACGACGCCGATACGGCCGCCTGGAGCGACGATACCATCTCCGATTTTTCTTCCTACAAAGATCCCATCTCGCCACACGGCGATCGCGAAAAGCCGGAGGTGGTGGCGGTCGGCGAGCGTATCACCACGACCCGCAATATAGATTTCTGCCCCGGTAACGTCTGTCCCATTCCAGACGGCGGCACCAGTTTCGCCGCCCCCATCGTCAGCGGCCAGGCGGCCCTGCTGATGCAGCGCAACAGTTACCTCAAGGACTGGCCCGAGGCCATCCGGGCCATCATCATGGCCTCGGCCATCAACAACATCGAGGGAAATAGCCGCCTCAGCGAGTACGACGGCGCCGGCGGCGTGGACGTATACATGGCCGACACGGTGGTCAAGAACAAATGGTGGGCCGTGGACAACCTGACCGAGAGCAGCTTTGACGGCAACAATTACGACATCAGCGCCTACTTTGAGGCCGGGGAGCGCGTGCGCGTGGTCATCGCCTGGGATTCCAACCCCTCCAGCGACTACACCAGCGATCCCCTCGACGCCGACCTGGACCTTTACGTCTTCCATCCCAACGGCAGTCCGGTCTCCGGTGCTGATTCGGATACTTGGGATAACTCGTACGAAATCGTCGAGTTCGACGCGACCTACACAGGCGATCACACCATCCGCGTCTACAAAAGCCGCTTCGATGGAAGCCTGGAATACCTAGGGGTGGCCTGGGCGCGCATCGCCCCGCCAGAGATCACTGACTTGGCGGTCTCTTCCACCAAGCCGGGCTTTTACTACGACCCCGGGCTGGATAGCGATGGAGGCACCGTCTACATGAACACCGCTTCCGGCGAGGGCGGTGGGCAGACCGTGACCGTGGCAGCCGATTGGTCCGCCGGGGCCCCGCAGCATAGTTTTGACGGCGCGACCGCCTTTGGCGACAATCCGCTGGACACCAGCGGCAGCGATGGCTGGGAGGTGGCGTACAGCGTCGAATCGTGGAGCGCGACGGAGGCAAACGTGCTCTTTGTCGTCACCGATGGGCTCGAACGCACGGATACGGCCTACATCACCTTCCAGGTCGATAACACCGATCCGGCTGCGCCCACGACCTCTTCCGCCACCCACCCCGACGAGGACGCCTGGTACACGTCAGACGACGTGACCTTCTCCTGGACCACGCCCACTGACGCCAGCGGCATAGCCGGGTACTTTTACAGCCTCGATCACTCCCAATACGCCCTGCCCACCACCTACTATATGCAGGGCAACAGCCGCGCCTACTCCGATCTGGACGATGGCACGTGGTATTTTCACGTGCTCGCCCAGGATCGCGTGGGCAACCTGGGGGATGCCGACCACTACCGGGTCAGGATCGACGATACGCCGCCCGGAGCGCCGGCCATCTCCTCGTCCACCCATCCCGTGGAAGGAACGTGCTACCCGCACAACGACCCGATCTTTTACTGGAGCCCGCCGAGCGACGTCTCTGGCATAGCGGCGTACAGCTACGTGCGCGACCAATCCCCCTCGACAGTCCCCGATACGACCTCCGAGGGTGACGCGACGGCCAAGCAGTACTTTGACCTGACCAACGGCGATCACTACTTTCACATCCGCGCTTTGGATCACGCCGGTCACTGGGGCTCGACATCCCACTATCACATCTGCGTCAGCGTCAACACCGCGCCATCCATCGGCGGCCTGCCCGACCGGACCACGCCGGAGGATACGCCCTGGAACAACAGCATCGACCTGTGGGCTTATGCCAGCGATGCCGAGGATAGCGATGCTGATCTCACCTTCACCATCGACAACACGCCCAACCCCAGCGCCGGCGTCAGCATCGATAGCAACCGGTACGTGGACATCGACCCAGCCGGCGATTGGTGCGGCTCGACCACTGTGCGCATCAGGGTGACCGATCCTGGCGGGCTGTCGGATACCGACGAGTTCGACGTGAACGTGACCTGCGTCAACGATGCGCCGGTGCTCGATTGGACCGGCGAGACCTACTACACCGCCGACGGCCTGCACCCCGAGGTCGGCACGCTGTATACGGACTTTGCATACCACGTCGAGTACAGCGACGTAGAAGGGAACGCGCCCAGCTACGCGCGCGTGCACATCGAAAAGGGCGGCAGCCCCATCTCCGGCAGCCCCTTCGACATGACCTGCGCCAGCGGCGACTATACCGCCGGCGTCATCTGCACCTACACCAAGTCGGGGCTGGCGACGAGCACCGACTATACCTACACTTTCACCGCCCAGGATACCGGCGGGGCGGGCGCCACCCCCACCACAGAGATGGACGCGCCCGACGTCAACCCCAGCCCGCCCCCCGCGGCCCCCGACGACCTGGCGGCCAGCGCCTTTTCGCAGACGGCCATCGACCTGACGTGGGACGACAACAGCAGCGACGAGACCAGCTTTTCCATCTACCAGTGGGAAGAAGGCACGCCCGATTGGGAATTCGCCGACAGCGTCGGCGCGAACGTCACCTCGGTGCGAGTGCAAGGCCTCACCTGCGACACGCGCTACTATTTCCGCATCCGCGCCTACCGCAGCGGCGACGGCCAGTTCTCCGACTATAGCAACACCGATTACGCCTGGGCGCTCCTGTGTGACCTCCAGGCCCCATCTGGCTTGACCGCCAACGCCATCTCCCAGACGCAGATCGACCTAGCGTGGCAGGATAACAGCGACGACGAGACCCACTTTGTCGTCGAGCGCTCGCCCGATGGATCGAGCTGGAGCGACTTTGAGACGGTGCTGGCCGACACCGAGAGCTACAGCAACACCGGTCTGGGCTGCGGGCTCCTCTACTACTACCGCATCCGCGCCTTCCGCAGCGCCGACTTGGCCACTGCCCAGTCCAACGTCGCCAGCGATACGACCTACACCTGCCCGCCCACCAACCACGCGCCCACCCTGGCCTGGACCGGCGAGACCAATTACACCGCCGACGGCCTGCACCCGGAGAGCGGCGACGCCGCCACGACCTTTACCTACCGCGTCAAGTACGACGACCAAGACGGCGACGCGCCCGCTTACGTGCGGGTGCACATCAAAAAAGGCGGCGCCGAGATCAGCGGCAGCCCCTTTGTGATGAGTTATGTCAGCGGCAGCTACACCGGCGGGGCGATCTATACCTTTAGCAAATCCGGTTTGGCGGCGGGCAGCGATTACGCCTACCACTTTGAGGCGCAGGACATCTACGGCGCGGGAGCTACTCCCACCGCCTCCAAGGACGCGCCGGACGTGAGCGCCTCCAACGCCGCGCCCACGCTGAGCTGGACCGGCGAGACGAATTACACAGCCGACGGTCTACACCCCGAAAGTGGCGATACCTTCACCACCTTCACCTACCGCGTCAAGTACACCGACGCCGACGGTGACGCGCCCAACTATGTGCGCGCGCACATCGAAAAGGGCGGCAGTCCCATCTCTGGCAGCCCCTTTGCCATGACCAAGATCAGCGGCAGCTACGCCGGCGGCGCGATCTACAGCTTTGGCAAATCAGGGCTGGCCGTAGGCGCCGACTACACCTATACCTTCGAGGCGCAGGATAGCCAGGGTGCCAACGCCACACCGACCGCCGAACAGAACGCGCCAGACGTCAGCGCCGCGCCACCGCCCACAGCTCCGAGCGGCCTGACGGCCCAGGCCGTCTCCCAATCGCGCATCAACCTGGCCTGGCAGGATAACAGCGGCGACGAGAGCGGCTTCCGCGTGGAGCGCTCGCCGGATGGCTCGACCGGCTGGACACAAATCGGCACCACTGGCGCGAACGTGACGAGCTACTCCGACGACGGTCTGACCTGCAACACCCCTTTTTACTACCGCGTGCGCGCCTACCGCGCCAGCGACAGCCAGTACTCGAGCTACAGCAACACCGCCGGAGATACAACCGCCGCCTGCGCCAGCGCCCCCGAGATCGTCTTTTCCTCCAATGTCGTCACCGCTGCCGTGCACCGGGGCACGATGATCACCCTGCCGCTGACCGTGTTTAACGACGGCGACGCGCCGCTGACCTACACCCTGCGCGCCCGGCGCATCGCCCTGATCGCCGACGATCCCTACGGCGACGAAAGCGCATCCCACGAATTGGGCGCGATCACGCCGACCCTGCAGATGATGGGGCTGGCTTTTGACGAGTTCTACGACAACTGGGATGGCAGCAACCCCGTCTACACCGACGATCCAGATTTCTTGGCCGGTTACACCACTGTGGTGTGGCACGCCGATCCAACGCCTACTACCTATCGCTCGCGCCTAATCACTCAAGGTGAGCATGACGCGCTCGAAGACCATCTGCAACAAGGATGGGCACTCATGGTCACTGGCGAAGACGTGATAGATAATGCCGTGTACAGCGGCGGCCAGTATTACGACGATGAGTTGTTGATGGATCTGACGCGAGTGATTACGGGCGCCGGTGGTTATACGACGACTTACCAGGTCGTCAATTCCTGGCACCAGGTCCATCGCGGGCCGTATTGGACTTTCTCCGAAGGGGAACAGCGATGGAGCAACTCCTTTTACAGGTATCTGCACGCAGATGCAAGTCAGGGGGCAATCACACTGCTGGAGTGGTTGAACGTAGGACAATCGGATCGCTTGATCAGCACGCAAATCTCGAGCGGCGGTAAAGTTCTTCTGTGGAATGGCGATTGTCGCTGGGAGTGGTCTCACTGGGACTATCTCAAACCCTTCTTCGAGAACGCCCTGTTCTGGACTGAAGCGCCCTGGCTGGGCTATACGGCCGGAACGGTCACGGTGCCGGCGGGTGGCTCCGAGGATCTTGCACTATCACTCGACGCCAGCCCACGCACGTGGGTCTCCCAGGGGTTACCGGAGGGGGATTACAGCACCGTGCTGGTATTCGAGACCAACGACCCGGCCCAGCCCTGGGCGCAGGTACCCATCACGATGACCGTCATTCCCAACACGCCGCCCGCAATCACGGACACCGCCGCCAATCAACGGCTTGGCACGGGATTGGTGGACATCGCCTACGATCTGGCCGACGCCCAGCAGGGCACAGTGGACGTGACGTTTCACTACTGGGACGGCAGCTCGTGGGCCGCGCCTACGACCATCACCGGCGGAGGCAGCGTCGTCACCGGCACGGGACGCACCGCCCTGTGGGATGCCAAGGCCGATTTCGACGGCCACTATCTCAAGTCGGCCCGCATCCGCATCACCGCCACCGACGGCCAGACGACCAATCACACTGGGTACGGGGAAAGCGTCGAGTTCGAACTCGATACACAAATTCCCACCAACAACGGCTTGCAGAGTCCGGCCAACGCTACCATCGACGTGGTAATCACTCCCACGCTGACCGCCCAGGCGGCCAGCGGCGACGTGCCGCCCTTGCAGTATCGCTTCCTGTTGGACGATAACGCCGCCTTCGACAATGGCTCCGGTCGCAGGCAGGATAGCGGCTGGCTGACCAATGACCTGGACTGGACGCCGACCACGCTCATCACCAGCACCGTCTACTGGTGGAAGGTGCAGGTGCGCGACACCTACAGCAACACCGCCTCCTTCAGCGCGCCATACTCCTTCACCACCCAAAGCGCATCGGGTAACCACTCGCCGGTGCTCTCCTATACCGGCGAAGAAAACTATACGACCGATGGCCTGCACCCTGAGGTCGGCAGCCCGTTCACGTCCTTTGTATTTCGCATCGTCTATACCGACCAAGACGGCGATCCCCCAGCCTATGTGCGCGTGCGCGTCAAGAAAGGCGGCGCGGAAGCCAGCGGCAGCCCATTTGCCCTCAGCTATGTCAGCGGCGATCACACCACCGGCGCCGTCTATGCCGGCACGATAACGGGGCTGGAGCCGGGCTTTGACTATACCTACTTTTTCGAGGCCGCCGACGTCAATGCCGGGGTCACCCAGTCGGAACCATTGCCCGGTCCCGACGTCTCCGGCGGCCCACCGGCGACGGAGGTATTCGGAACCCCCGTACGGACGACCCCGAAAGTGGGAATGATGAGCAGCTACATCGGGAATGTCTTCCAGGTGCTCACCTCTACCCACGTCTCAGAGTTCGCGCTTTATCTCTATTCGAACATGAGCTGGGATATGAGCTGGTTCGTGGCCGAGAGCAACTCGCTGCCCGGCGAGTTCACCATCATCTGGTCTCGCCAGGAATATACGCACCCCATCGAAGACTGGTTCTCCTCAGGGGAGATCGCTCTGGATTTGGAGCCGGGCAAGCTGTACTTCTTCGGCATGGGGTTCTATAATTACTATGCCACGGTGACGCCCTTCCGCAGCGAGGAATTGGGCAGCGAGATGCCGCTGGATATCTCCTTTGGGCAATTGGTGCAGGGGTATTGTGAGTTCAATCGCGGGACGTGGGCGTGGTGGCCTCCCTCAGGAACGAACCTCTTGGATGAGGTATGCGCGCCGGATGAGGTTTGCGGGCCTTTCCACATGCGCTTGAACACCGGCTATCCCAGCGACATACGCCAAGTCTACCTGCCACTGGTGATGCGAGCAGCGCCAACCCAGAGCGACGTCTGGAGTATACCCGACCGCGCAGCCGAAGGTGACGACAGGAAACAGCACGTCGTCCCGGCAGTTGGGAAGCTCGGATTTGGGTTTATGGTTGTCTTAATCGCGGTGGTAACGATCGGATCGGGCGCAGCTTGGCCCAGGAGGCGCTCGCCAAACCAGGAGTAAGGGGATACGACAGGCCAACTACCGAGCGATGGACCTGTATTGGCTACTTGTTCCATCCGCCAGGTTCAGCAAGAGAATCGCGACAGCTTTGAGGGTTGTACTCTACCAGTGACTGCATTCCCCGTGGCCCATCAGCGAAAATGCAGTTTGACACACCAGGAGACCATCAAAAACCGGGGGCAAGACGAGGGATGTTCTCCGTCGTGCGAGTCATACTGGGATACCAACGGCAGAACCTGTTGTAGATTGGGGGAAAAGCACATGGGACTACCTCCTGAGACAATTCTCTCTCTATTGTACCGCAAATCGGTCACATCTATAGAGAGAGGAGCGCCTTCAGGAGGTACTTGTGGGTCTCTCAGGCGGCCTCATTTGCCCCCGGTTTTTGATGCTTTCCTTATAGCGTGGGCGCGTCAAACCCAGCGTCGGCCACTCGCGCTTGAGCGTATATTGGTAAAAGAATTTGATGCCGCACAGCACTACTCCCAGGGTGCTTTTCGAAAGCTGTCTATCGTTTATGAGGTAGAGCAAGTACTGACGCAGCTCTTCCTCGCTGATTTGGTCGGGAGGCTTGGCATAGTGCTCTGCCAATCGCCTGACGGCTCCCACATACTGCTGCTGGGTGCCTTCAGACAAGCCGCGCAATTGCATATCTTCGATCATCCGTTGTCTTAAATGGGTCATGACTAAACCTCCTGTGTAAAAGATACAGGAAGTATAGCCCTATCGAGGAAAAATGGAGGAACTTCAGGGTGTTCGTCTTGGAGGACAATTCCTGCGCGAAGCGCTTAGTTCAAGATGTCATTCACGAAGTAAAACCGCCCCCAGAGAGCCTTTTGAGGCCCTGTAACGGGGATGAAACGCTTCGTTAAATGCTGTCAGAACGGGAAAAGTGATGGCTATCGACATCGACGAGGCCGACGACACGATCACAGTGCGTGTTTCTGCCGACTTGGCGCCGCTGTTCCCCGACTTTGGCCTGGCGCTGGATCACACGGTCGTGCGGGAAGGGGAGGCCCAGGTGAGGATGCGGGCGTGGGTGCCGTAGGGTTGCTTCAGATAGTGTGTATCTGGATTGACTAACACAGTTGCTGACTCATTCCGCGGTTGTTTGCCAGGGATTTGAATGGCTGAGTCAAGTAGCCAACACAGGCGTCTCAAGAGTCCCCGCGCTCAGAGTTGCGAAATCATCCCCATCCTATGATACACCAACCGTTTCGCGCCGCCTGTGCTAACGGGAGGTTGGACCCAGGGCCTCTGCCACGACTCGGGCCAGCTGCTCCAAGCTGAGAGGTTTGAGGACCCAGCTTCTCAAGCCCAACGCACGCAGATCCTCAATCTCCTGCTCATCCAGTGGATGGCCAGTCAGCAGGACGACGCGCATTGACGGGTCGCGTTCCTGGAGGGCGTAGAGCAGCGCCTTCCCGCCCATCTCGGGCATCACCACGTCGCTCAATACCAGGTTGATGGCGCCAGCGTGCTGTTCGAATACTTTCAGGGCTTGCTGCCCGTTTGTCGCCTCCAGGATCCTGTAGTTCAGCGCTGCCAGGCTTTCCACCAGTGCCCTTCGCGTGGCGGCCCCATCCTCCACCACCAGGATGGTTTGCCCTTGTCCCTGGGGCAAGGGCTCGGTTTCCACAGCGGTGACCGAGGGTTGCGGCGCTGACAGCGCCGGCAGGTAGAGGGTGAAGGACGTGCCCCGGCCTGGTTCTGTCGTAAAGTCGATGTGGCCCTCGTGCTGCTTGACGATGCCGTATACCTGAGCCAGCCCCAGGCCAGAGCCCTTGCCGGGCTCCTTGGTGGTGAAGAATGGGTCGAAGACGTGGGGCTGCATCTCAGGCGGGATACCGGCGCCAGTGTCGGCCACCGTCAAGCGTATCCACTGGCCGGGTTTCATTTCGGGCAGAGGGGGCGTGTCGCGCTCTCCGAAGGCGATCCGTTCCAGGATGAAGTGCAGTCGCCCGCCTTCGGGCATAGCGTCGCGAGCGTTGGTGGCCAGGTTCATGACCGCCTGCTGGATGCGAGTAGGATCAGCATTGACAGTGTACTCATCCTCGTCATAGGCCATATCAATCTGGATGTGCTCCGGCAAGGTGCGCTGCAGCAGCTTGACCTGTTCCTTGAGGAAGGCGACTAGGTCCAGCGGGCCGCGCTCCAGGACGGCGCGGCGGCTGAAATCGAGGATCTGCTGGATCAGGTGACTGGCGCGGTGGGCCTGCTCGCCGATGGTCTGCAACCGCTCGCGCACCTCCTCGGATAGGTCGGAGGCGCGCAGGGACAGACCGGCGTAGAGAGCGATCACAGCCATGATGTTGTTGAAGTCGTGCGCCATGCCGCCAGCCAGTTGGCCTACAGTGACCAGTCGC
>CAZUOC010000018.1:653-12653 GCA_964622335.1 uncultured Ignavibacteriaceae bacterium | reverse complement strand
TGTACTCTAACAGAAATATATATCCACTATATACTTACAAATCTGAACTGATAAATACATTTGAAAACAGAAAATAGTTTCTTACTTCTTCAATCTAAACGAAAACTCGCTTCCATTTCCTGGCTCACTTTTAACCTCTATCTTGGAATTATGAGCTTCTACAATATGCTTTACAATTGCAAGTCCCAAGCCGGTTCCACCAACGGCACGTGAGCGGGCTTTATCTACCCTGTAAAATCTTTCAAATATTCTTGCAATGTCTTCATTCGAAATTCCAATTCCTGTATCTCTTATAATAATTTTTCCAAACTTCGGTTCTTCTTCTACAAGAACTTCAACTTTTCCCTGCTCAGTATATTTTATTGCATTTGTAATAAGATTTGTAAAGACCTGTTTCAACCTGGTTTTGTCACCAAATAATTGCAGTCCATCTCTTGCAGGAAAATAAATCAGCTTAATATTTTTTTCATTAGCCAACGGTATCATTTCCTGGATGATCTGGTTTATGTATTCGTTAATATTAAAATAGCGGTAGCTCATTCTCATCTCACCTGACTCGATCATAGAAATATCTATCAAATCATTAATCAGAACATTAAGATTAAGAGTATGCTGGTTGGCTTTATCGAGAAAATACTTGTTTACTTTTTTATCATCCAGTGCGCCATCGAGTAGCGTTTCAATGTAACCCTGTATTGCAAAAATAGGAGTTCTTAATTCGTGGGAAACATTTGCAAGAAATTCCGTTCTCATTCTTTCAAGTTTTTTAAGATACTCTATATCATTCCTGTCCTTTTTAAACATTTGTTGTATCTCATCTTCAAGTGCGCGAAGATTTTCACTCAACTTAATTTCAGAAGGATAGTTGAAAGAATTTTTTCTTATTCCTGCTACGACAGATTTAACTTCATTTAATTCTTTCTTCCTCTTATATCCTATAAGATTCAGAAATAAAAAGCTTAAAACAAAAAGCAGGATTATAAGCGTGAATACGACAATTCTATCATTTATAAAGAGGAAGAAGAAGAGAATAAAAATTGCGTTAAAGAATAAAAACTCTTTAAGATATACTATAGCGGAAGAAAGATTATCTTTTATTTCATTCCACACTTTTGAATCTATATCCCACCCCTTTGACTGTTTCTATCAGGTCGGAATAATCACCAAGTTTTTCTCTGATTTTTCTTATGTGAACATCAACAGTGCGATCTACAACATAAACTTCAGGACCCCAGACATCTTTAAGCAAAACTTCCCTGCCGAAAACTCTCCCTGGATTATTTGCAAGATAAAAAAGTACTTCAAACTCCTTACGCGGGAAAACTTTTACCTTCCCGTCTATGCTCACTTCATACTTTTCTTTATCTATCTTAAGAGGACCGATAGTTATTCTCGGCGGAGATTTTTTCCCATCCTCTTTCCCGGAATTTCTGAGATTAGCTTTAACTCTTGCAATAAGCTTTCGCGGTGAAATAGGTTTCTGGATATAATCGCTTGCGCCAAGTTCCAGTCCTTTTATTTCATTCACTTCACCGGCTTTTGCAGTTAAGAAAATAATTGGCGTGAGTTCAAAGCCTTTAGTAGCACGGATCTTTTTACAAACTTCATAACCGTCCATTTCAGGCATCATTATATCAAGAAGAATCAGATCGGGATTCTCTTTTATTTTTTCCAGTGTTTCAAGCCCATCATAAGCAGCAATTACCTCAAATCCTTCCTGCTTAAGGTTGTATTGCAAAAATTCTACAATATCTTTTTCATCGTCTGCAAGTAATATTTTTTTCATTGGATTCTATAATTTGATTTCGTTTTTTTGTTTAGTTGATTGATACATTGCATCAATAATTTTTAATCTGAGTAAGGATTGTTCACCTGAAGAAAAAATTGGATTCAATCCTCTTACAGCACCAATAAAACTTTTTAATTCATTAAGATAAGATTTTTTAAAGGCGCTCATCGGGCTTTCAGATTGAGAAGGCGTAAGATCAATAAATTGTGCATCGATTTTTTTATAAATCCGGAATGGACTTAACGAAGCAGCACCTTTTGTCCCGTAAACAGTAAGATAAAAAATATCTTTTTCCACCGGCAGTGACCAGCTTGTTTCTATACTAATCGAAGAAGAATTTTTACATCTCAAAAAGCTTAATGCTGTATCCTCAACATTCTTAGTATTATGGTTATAACATTGCGTTGTAACCGAAGTGACTTCAGGGTAATCGAGCAGCCACAATGAAAGATCAAGAAGAGAAACACCCAGATCAACAATTACTCCTCCGCCTGATTCTTCCTTTTTGGTAAACCATTTCTGTGCACTGCTTTGTCTTCTTATCCATCCGCATTTAACATAAAACGGATCGCCGATTTCTCCGGCACCTAAAATACTTCTTAATATCATAGCATCGGGTCTGTATCTCAGGTTCATTCCAACCATAATCTTCTTCTTATTTTTCTTTGCCGCATCTATTATAGCTTTTCCTTCAGTATAAGTTCGTGCAAGAGGTTTTTCAACAAGAATATCTTTTTTTGCTTTAAGAGATGCGACTGCCATCTCTTTGTGGGCACTAGTTGGCGTTGCAATAATTACTGCATCAACTTCGCTTTTCTCCAACAATTCATTATAATCTGAATATCTCTCTTTAATATTAAACTTATCTGCAATTGTATTAAGGCGCCCGCTGTTTATCTCTGCAACAGAAACAACATTAACATTACTCATTTTAGTGAGATTGGGCAAATGAACCAGTTGGGCTATACTGCCAAGTCCTATTACGGCAACTTTTGTTTTTTCCATTTTAATTTCTGTTAGACTGCTACTTCGTGATTTATTGTTTTCTTCCCTGTAAAGGATTTCACTTTTTTAGCTATCCCCCCGGGATCAATTCCAAGTAAGGAATGAAGTTCTTTTTGTGTTCCATGATCCACAAACTCATCAGGCAACCCAATCCTTAAAATATCGTTCTTATAGTTTTTCTCTGCAAAATATTCGAGAATTCCGCTTCCAAAACCGCCGATCAAAGTACTTTCTTCAAGTGTTACTATTTTAGTATGTCTCGAAGCAACATCATCGAGCATTTTTGTATCGAGAGGTTTTATAAATCTCATATTTACAACTTCACAATGAATTCCTTCTTCTTCCAGTTTTTCTGCAGCTTTAATTGAATAATCAATCATAGAACCAACTGCAAGAAGAGCAGCGTCATCTCCTTTTCTTAATCTTTCGCTCTTGCCAATTTCAATAAGATCAAAACCATCTTTTAATGTAACACCAAGTGCCGAACCACGTGGATATCTCAAAGCAATCGGACCATCTTTATGTTTAATTGCAGTATATAGCATATCTCTTAATTCAGATTCATCTTTCGGAGCCATTACTACCATTCCGGGAATAAGCCTGAGATAAGTTAAATCAAAAGCACCGTGATGTGTCGGACCATCAGCCCCAACTAATCCTGCCCTGTCAAGAACAAAGACAACATGAAGATGCTGCAAACTTACATCGTGTACAATCTGGTCAAAAGCTCTTTGAAGAAATGTAGAATAAACAGCGACTACCGGAATAACTCCCTGTGTTGCGAGTCCCGCTGCAAATGTAACTGAATGTTCTTCAGCAATGCCTACATCAAAATAATTTTTAGGAAATTCTTTCTGAAGTAAATCAAGACCGGTTCCATCCGGCATTGCACCTGTTATTCCAACTACTAAAGGATTTTCCTTTACAATTTCTGTAAGCGCCTGACCGAAAATTTTTGTATATGATACTGTGCCTCCTGATTTATGAGCTTTACCTGTCAGCTTATCAAAAGGTGTAGAAGCATGAAGCTTTTGACCGTGAACTTCGGCAGGTTTATAACCTTTCCCTTTTTGAGTTATAACATGAATAAGAATGGGTCCTTTGAGGTCTTTAACCTGGTCAAAAATTTTCAGTAACTGATGAAGATTGTGTCCATTAACAGGACCGAAATACCTGAAGCCGAGAGCTTCGAAAAGCATTCCAGGAGTAATTACAGCCTTAATACCACCTTCGAGCCTAACAGCAATTTTTCTTAGCCGGTCTCCAAATTGGTCTAACTTACCGGTGAGATCCCAGATTTGTCCTTTGAATTTATTGTAATCCGGATGTGCAATCATTTCTGTGAAATAATTTGATATCTGCCATACATTCGGAGCTATGGACATATTGTTATCATTAAGAACAACGGTGATATCTGTTTTTATCAAACCTGAATTGTTCATTGCTTCATAAGCCATTCCACCTGTCATTGCACCATCACCAATAATTGCAACTACTTTTTTCCTAACCTTATTAATATCTCTTGCAACAGCCATTCCCAAAGCTGCAGAAATTGAAGTAGAAGCATGCCCGGCACCGAAAGTATCATATTCACTTTCGGTTCTTTTCAGGAATCCGCTTATGCCATTTAACTGCCTGATAGTTTTAAGTAATTCTTTTCTTCCTGTTACAATTTTATGTGGGTAAGCCTGGTGTCCTGTGTCCCAAACTACTAGGTCGTCGGGAGTGTTAAAAGATTTATGAATCGCAACAGTCAGCTCAACTGCTCCAAGTCCTCCTCCAAAATGACCGCCGACTTCGGAAACAGCATCGATCAGGTATTCACGAATATCACCGCATAATTTTTTAAGATCGGGAACATCAAGCTTTCTTATATCCGATGGATAGTTAATTTTTGATAGTACTTCGTACTTTTCCTTATCACTCATTTTAACAATCCCGAATTATTCTTCATCAAATAAATTTCCTTCCTCAAGAGGCAAATCCTCAATTTTCTTTTTTAGTTCAGTAACTTTTAGCTCAGCCGATTTAATAGAGTTGAGACAAAAACGGGAAAGTGTAATTCCTTCCTCATACAGCTTCAATGCATCTTCAAGCTCGATCTCTTCACTTTCAAGAAGATTCGTAATTTCCTCAAGGCGTGCAAGGGAGTTTTTAAAGGATTTTTTTTCGTTTTTCCTGCTCATTCAAATCCGAACCAGATGATATAATAAAAATAACTAATTTTTCTTAATAACTGTTAATTCATCGTCATAAAATTTCAGAACTGCGGAATTTTTAGAATTAAATTTGGCAGAACGTGTTATAAATTCAGAATTCTGAGAGACAAGCACAAACCCCCTTTTCAAAGTTTTCTGGATATCGTGTGTTTCAAGGGACTTTACTGCAAGTTCAACCCTGTTTTTTCTTAATTTGATATTATGATCAAAATTATTGATAAACTTGTAAATTACGCCATCTAATCTTTGCGACCTGTTTCTGATTATCTCCTGTGGCACTCTGAAGCCATAAGAATTTAAAGCAGCCACAATTTCTTTTCTTAAATAATTGAATTTCTCAGACATAATTTGAGATAATCTATCGGAATGATATGAAATTAATCCTACAATATCTTCCATCTTCGGAGTTGCTAATTCCATTGCTGCAGAAGGAGTCGGTGCTCTTAAATCTGCAACAAAATCAGCGATTGTAAAATCAATTTCGTGACCAACTCCTGAAATAACAGGAATTTTAGATTTGAAGATTTCTCTTGCAACAATTTCTTCATTGAAAGCCCATAAATCTTCAATTGAACCGCCACCGCGGGAAAGAATGATTACATCTACATCACTACTTTTATTCAATAATCTTAATGATTGAACAATACTCTCAGCGGCTCCACTTCCCTGGACTCTTGCCGGGACAACAACTAATTCAACAAGTGGATATCTTCTCTCGGCAACACTTACCATATCACGAAATGCCGCGCTATCTTCGGCAGTAACAATTCCAATTTTAGCAGGAAATTGTGGGATAGCTTTTTTATGCTCTTCATCAAATAATCCTTCATCGGAAAGTTTCTGTTTCAACATTTCAAATGCAACCTGAAGTTCACCTGCCCCTGCAGGTTTCATTGAGCGAACGTCGAGTTGATAATTTCCTCTTGGAGGATAAACAGTAATCTTTCCATTAACAATTACTTTCATTCCATCCTGTGGAGTGAAAAAGACAAAGTTGTTATAGCCTTTCCACATTGTGCAAGAAAGAACCGCGTTCGAATCTTTAACACTAAAATACCAGTGCCCCGAAACGTGAGGCTTGAAGTTGGAGATTTCCCCAATTACAGAAACAAAAGAAAAATTCTCTTCGAGAGAAGATTTAATCTGGTTAGTTAATTCCGATACTGTTAAAGTTTCTGGTGTAAACATGTTTATGCTACCTTAAACACTATTTTGTCATACAATTGTCATTCCCAAAAGCAGTCATTCATAGTCATTGAAAAATTTATCATCCTAACAATGAATAACTCCGAATGACAATAATTGACCACTGAATGACCAATATTAAAATTTAACACTAAATCCAAGAGTAGGAATAATTGGAAACATATTCACAGGTTCTTTTCCTAAAGTCAGATTGTCTGAAACATAATTATCATAATCAACAACATTCGCTCTATTATAAACATTAATTACATCTAAGTAAAATGTCCAGTACAGATCCCAGTAATCAGCATAAGCGGTAAAACGAATATCGAGACGATGATATGCCGGGAGCCGGGCATTCCATTTGTTATTACCAAAATCTATATCATAAATAACTTCCTGCTGGTCCCTGGGCAAACCTGAACCGTTTCTTGTTGCAATAACAGGAGTTTCCGGTTTTCCATCAAAGTTTTGGTCAACAAGAATTATTCTCGGTTTAATTCCAACCGGTTCATTTGTGGGAAAACCGGAACCATAATGCCATTTCATTCCAACGTCTAACCAGGAATTCAGTTTATAATTCAAAACGATATTTATAGTATGCCGCTGGTCATATTTAAATGGGATTTTTTTTCCATACGCTATTCTATCTGCAAAAGCCAAAGTATAAGTAAACCATCCATATAACCTGTCATTGTTGGAACTGTTTTTTTTTTCTAAAAAAAATTCAATGCCGTAAGATTCTCCAATCGAACCATTAATAGGAATCTGAGTTAAAGAATCTGAAGAAAGGGGGACAGGGTTTATCCAGCCTGATCTGTAATACGGATCTTTTCCCGGGACTGGTTCTGTAAAATATTTTGTTCCTGTAACTTCTTTCTGTTCTATTAAATCAGTAAAATCCTTATAGTAAGCTTCTGTACTGAATCTCCATTCATTGTTGAGCCAGTGCTCCAATCCGACAACATAGTGTATAGCTTTCTCAGCCTCAAGATCTTTAGTATATCTTTCACTTAAGTCATATAAAGTATAATTATCCATCTGCTTTTCATAGCCCGGAGATTGATAATAAATTCCCCAGCTTGTACTTAAAGTTGTAACCGGATCAATTGCATACGAAAGTGAAACTCTAGGTGCAAAATAAGCTTTATTCAGAATGTCATAATAATCCACTCTGAAGCCGGGCTGAAGAGAAAAGTGATTATTAATTCTAAACTTATTTTGAGCGTATGCTTTATACCTGTTTAGATATCTCAAACTTTTAATGTTATCCAGGGCTATCCTGAACCGGGGTTCTGAAGCAAAGAAAGCTTTTAATTCGGGATCAAGAGTAAATTTAAAATCAATTTCATTTTTTATAAAATCTACTCCCGCCCCGGTTTCAAACGAATTATCATTCCATAAATATGTGAACTTATCATCAATCGTGTATTTTGTGAGAGAGAGAATTGCGTCCATCTTAAATCCTAATAAATATGGAGATAGTGTATCGGGAGCCGCGTCTTCAAATACACTTCTTTGCAGAGAAGGATCTAATACTCTGGAATTGAAATTTGTTGTACCGCGGTTATTATACCCTGATAAAATTAATTTATTGAATAAATTATTATTAGGAGAGTAATGCCATGCAAAACCAAAAACATCATTCCAGGTAACATTAAAAAAATCAATACTGTCCGGACTTTGCCTGTTCTCTCCACTGACAAGATCTACTGCATCACGTGAAGTAATTCCATTCAACAAAAATTTATTTCCAGAGTAAGGACCAATTGCAATCTTTGCCTGAACATCATAAAAATTCGGGAAAGATGTATTTTCATCAACAAATCCTGCATCCTTTACAAACGGTTCTATGATAAGATCATAATAAGTTCGTCTGGAGTTAATAATCCAGCTTCCTTTAAGATCAAAAGGATTTTTTCCCTCAAGAACAATATTTGCATCTACAATAGAAGCATTAATACTTCCGGTAAAAAATTTTTTTGTTGTTCCTTCTTTATTTGTTACATCCAGAACAGCCGAAAGCCTGTCGCCATATTTAGCCGGAAAACCACCTGTAATAAGATTTATTCCTGAGACAACATCCGGATTAAACATGCTGATAACACCGTAAAGTCTGTATGGATTAAAAACTTCGATATCATCCATAATTATGAGGTTTTGATCCGGTCCGCCGCCGCGTATAGCAAGCTGTGATGAAAAATCATTTAACGCCAGAACTCCCGGAAGAGATTGTAGTGTTCTTAAAACATCTTCAACGGTTCCGGCTGCCGTCTTTGCGTCACGTGGATTTATATCTATTATACTTGTTCCTAAATCATCATGGTAAGGAAAATCACGAATTTCAACTGTACCGACTTCTATAACTCTCTCATTTAGCTGTACATTCAATTCTGTGATACGATTATTTTCAACATTTACTTTAAGAGTTTCCGTTTCAAAACCAACTGAACTGAATTTTATTTCATATTTCCCTGTGGGTATATTTTTTATTTCGAAAGTCCCATCATTCTGACTGCTTGTGCCGTAATTAGTCCCGACTAATAAAATATTTACAAAGGGCAGAGGATTTCCACTTTCGGTTACCTTCCCTTTAATTCCTCCTTTTTGTGGAAAGATAATACCAGGAATTATTAAAGCTGCCAATAGTAAATACCGCATCATTCCTCTTTATTTCCAGAAATAGCAATGACACTTAAACATTCAGAACCTCGTAAAGAGCTTTTGAGTGAAGAATTAAAAGTAGAACGAAAAGAAGCTTGAATAAAGCCCTAAAGATATTTCGTGAAAATTGCTTTCGGATTCGCCAGGTTTAAAGTTAAACCTGTAACGAGTATAAACAGTAAAAGTATTAAATATCTTAAACCAGCCGATTGAAAATTCAGGACTGATTCCGTTATGACCGTTAAAGTCTGTAAACCCGCTTATCCCCGGTGAAATATATTGTATGCCGGGAATTTCGATAAAATGTTTATATCCAATTCTTAAAAAATTCTTCTTCGATGCTTTGAAGATATGGGAATACTCTGCGGAAATATAACCTGCAGGATACCTGAAACTTCCGCGGAAAGTAACCAGTGCTATTTCTTTTGTAAGACTAAAATAATTTTCATCTTTTGTTATAACAATTGCCGGATTCGGGAGAAGAAAAACTGTTCCGCCAAATAAACAAAGCAAAAGAAAATTAGATTCCGATTCCATCTTAATTTCTTCCTGCTGCTCAAACTCAAATTTTTCACTCCGATTTATATTACCCGCAGAGTCTTCAACAAAAATTGTATAAGGAACTATCTTAGATCTGAAATGAACCTTCTTAAGATCGAGAGTTAATTTATGCTCTTCGGTTAACGTATCGGAAATTGTAATCTCAGGCAGGTCATCAAAAACAATTTTGGATTTGGCAGGTAAACTTGTAAAGAATGATAAATTAAAAATATTAGGATTATCTGGAGGAACGAAAGAATCAATTATATAAACTTCTATTGAATCACTTTCATCCTGCGCAAAACCCGTAAAACAAAGTAATAATACAAGCAAACTTAACTTTTGTGCAAATCTCATTTCCTGTCTTTCAATGAATAAAAAAATCGAATGTAGAAATTTAGGATAAAAAATAAAAAAGGTCACATACACAATTAGTACGTGACCTAATTTAATCTTTTTTTTGATTAACTATAAAACTAAACGACCTTCAAACATTCATCAAGATCTGTGAGAATATCGTTTACATCTTCAATACCAATTGCAATTCTTACCCCCCCGGGATCGATCCCTGATTCAGGTAGCTTCTCTGCAGGTATCATAGAATGCGTCATAGATGCCGGATGTTCAATTAAAGTTCTTGTGTGCCCAAGACTTACTGCAAGTGTCATTGTATAAGCATTGTTTGCGACCTGGTTAATGAATTTTCTCCCATTCTCTTTGCCTTCATGAGCAGAGTCTCCTTTAAGAACAAAATAGATAAGACTTCCTGGTGCAAAATTCCCGTTGAAATCAATCATTTGTTTCCTCGCAATTTCATAACCAGGATGAGAAGGAAGTCCGGGATATTTAACATAATAAACTTTGGGATGACTACTAAGATATTCTGCAATTTTCATCGCAGATTTCATTTGCTGCTTTATTCTTAAAGGAAGGGTCGACAAACCATAAGTAAGAATATTCCACGCACTTTTGTTGCTAAGAACTGCCCCGAAATCTTTCCTGTATAAAAGAAGAACATCTCGGTATGTCATTCTACCAATTACAACTCCACCCATATCGGTTCCAAATCCACCAAGACCTTTTGTTAATGAGTTAACAGAAAAATCAGCACCGAGTTCAACCGGTCTCTGGCAGTAAGGAGTAGCGAATGTATTATCAACTACAATTTTAATTTTGTTGTTGATATCTCTTGTTTGATTTATTTCATCAACTATTCTTCGTAACTCTTTAATATCGATTATATCGAGATTTGGATTTGCCGGTGACTCTAAGAAAATAACTTTTGTCTTGCTGCTTAGAACATCGTAAATCTTTTGTGGATCTGTTAGATCGACAAAACTGGTTTTTATATTATATCTGGGAAGCCAGTTTGTGATTAACGAATAGGTACATCCATAAAGAGTGTGGTGTGCGATTATTTCATCACCTGTTTTTGTAAGCACGCCAATAATTCCGGAAATTGCACCCATCCCGGTTGAAAAAGTAACAGCCGTCTCCCCTCTCTCAACATAAGCAAGATTTTCTTCGAGAATTTCCTTATTTGGTTCACCAAGCCTATCATAAATGTAGATAGGCATTGGTTCAATGCCTGCTTCGGCAGAGTGAGCAAACTCCTGGAAACCTTCCGCACCTCTTTCTACAGAGTCTAGTCTATAAATTACGGAAGATGAAATTGGTGGAAGTACGTGATGTGAATAATCCCATTTCTTTGTGAAATTTTTCCCATAAATTAAATGGGTATCCATCGAATAACGGGTGTCATCAACAGCCCGTGATTCTTTTTCGGGTTTTACTTTTGTATTCATTGTTTCCCCTGTGAAAATTTTAAATTATATATTGATTTAAACTTAATCATAAATATTCCTTTTTACAGTACCGTTAACAGGAAATAAAATTATTAATTATTAACATCCACCAATTATTCTTTTAGGTTTTTTCTTAGGAATTACTTTTGTTTTATTCTGTTCTATTAGAAGCGGAATTACTTTACTTGCTTTTTCTCTAAAACGGTAGGTATCTGCTTCTCTTCTTGTTTTAATTTCTGAAGGCATTTTGAATTCAAGAATTTCCTTTCGGAATTCATTTAATCCGCCTTTTAGGAAAACAGGTTCGACATATCCCAACTTATCTGCTAATATTGCAGCCTTTTTTGAAGTCATTTCATCATCAGCAATAAAAACATTTTTCTTATGCTTTATTGTCATAATTCTTTTTGCACTTTTATTGAAAAGTTCATTCATAGAAAATGACAGTGACTTTGGAAGGCTTAACTTCTTAAATTCTTCTATAGAACGAACATCAATAATCTGAATTGATTTATCATTATCCATAATCCTGAAAGCTAATTCATCCGGTGTCATCGATTTTATTTCATAAGAATTAACATAGGATTCATTTTTAATTTCGTTCAGATAAGCTTCTCTTATATCGGGAAGGAAGAATGCAGAAAACCCAAGTATGAATGCTAATCCGGTTAGACCAACATATAATTTTACAGGACGAAATTCAGGATTTGGTTTGTCGTTAACTTTATTTTCTACAAAAGTTGTTGCCCAGAAAGCAAAAACAGCAACTGCAGTTAAAAGAAATGCAAACAAT
>CAZUOC010000018.1:0-643 GCA_964622335.1 uncultured Ignavibacteriaceae bacterium | reverse complement strand
TATCAAAGATCCTTACAAATCCCCAATTCTCTGCTTTGTACAGATTTTCAAAAATTGGATACCCTTCCGCAAAGATTAAAACACCAATAAAAGATCCAGCGATAAAAATCATTGCATTGATTTTGCCGATTGCTGCTGCACAAATACTTGTACCTGGGCAAAAGCCGCCGACAACAAATCCAATTCCCATAATAACTCCACCCACTAAAGCTGACCAAAGAAAAGTTGGATTTATATAGATAAGATTTATGTCAAGCAATCCGAAATGCCCGAGAGTGACAACTCCAAGCATTGCAGTAACCCCGGCAGTAAAGAAAACTCTGAGGACAGTGAAATCATATCCGTAAAATAATCCGACTAATTTTTTAGAAGTTGAAAACCCAGCCTGTTCAAGAATAAATCCAAAAGCTAATCCAATAAAGAAAGCAACCACAAAGTTTAATTCATTTCCGATTATATCAGGAACTAAAGGTCCCATCTCAATTTCCTTTCAATTTATTTTGTAGGAATTTGATTAATCAAATTCTTACAACCAAAGTTTTCTAAAAAAGTAAGCGAACATATACGCACCACCGAATATCGCCATCATCGTTATAATTCCACCGGTTGAAAGAACAGCCATTCCGCTTAAAGCCGCACCGCT
>CAZUOC010000017.1:8370-12747 GCA_964622335.1 uncultured Ignavibacteriaceae bacterium | reverse complement strand
TGGAGAATTAATTTTCATTTCCTGCTCAGGTGAATTTGCTGAAGAAATTAATTTTCCGGTATCAGCATTTATTAAAGATGCCTTAATTGATGAACTCCCTATATCATATCCTAAAAGTAATTTTTGTTTCATTCGAGTCTCCCAAAACAATGATTTAGTTTTAAATTTTAATTTTCAAAGTTAATATTTTTTATTCTAAAATTTTTAGGAAGGTTTTAATTTTACTGTTTAAACTTCTATTTTAGTTTTAGGTAATCAACAATTTTAAGGCTTGTGGAGGCGGCATGCGATTATTTTTTTCATTCCTTCTATTATGTAGTACATTTTCCTACGGACAGAAATCTAAACAAATGGATTATTTTAACACTAATCTTCCGATTGAAAAGCGAGTTGATGATTTAGTTTCCCGAATGACTTTACAAGAAAAAGTCTCGCAGATGATTGATGTCGCTGAAGATATTCCGCGCTTACAGGTTCCTGAATATAACTGGTGGAATGAAGGATTACACGGAGTTGCCCGTGCAGGAATCGCAACAGTTTTTCCACAAGCAATTGGTCAGGCAGCAACCTGGAATACAAAATTAATGTTACAAATTGCTGATGTTATCTCGACTGAAGCAAGAGCAAAACATAATGAATTTGCAAGCAATAATGATTTCAGCAGATATAAAGGGCTTACCTTCTGGAGTCCGAACATTAATATTTTCCGTGATCCAAGATGGGGGCGTGGGCAGGAAACTTATGGAGAAGATCCTTACCTAACTTCAAGGATAGGGGTAGCTTTTGTAAAAGGTTTACAAGGAAACGATTCTAAATATTTCAAAGTGATTGCAACACCTAAACATTTTGCAGTGCATAGTGGCCCTGAACCTGAAAGGCATACATTCGATGCGATGGCAAATTTGCATGATCTATATGATACTTACCTTCCCGCTTTTGAAGCTTGTATTAAGGAAGGTGGGGCTTATTCTGTAATGTGTGCATATAACAGTTACTTAGGAGATGCTTGCTGTGGCTCCAATCTTTTACTGCATGATATTTTAAGGAACAAATGGGGATTTAAGGGATATATAGTTTCAGACTGCGGGGCAATTTCAGATATCTTTAGAAATCACAAAATTGTGGCAACAGCACCAGAAGCTGTAACACTTTCAGTTAGAGCTGGAACGGATCTTAATTGTGGAACTGTTTATAAATCTGCTTTAATAAATGCAGTTAAGGAAGGTCTGCTTTCTGAAGAAGAAATTGATGTTTCGGTAAAAAGACTTTTTACTGCAAGATTTAAACTCGGAATGTTCGATCTGCCATCAATGGTTAAATATTCTAAAATACCTGTGGAAGAAATTGATTCGAAAGTACATCGTGCATTATCACTCCGCGCTGCTGAAGAATCAATTGTACTTCTTAAAAATGATAACAACTTACTTCCGTTGAGTAAAAATGTTAAAAAGATTGCCGTTATCGGACCAACTGCAGATTCATATCAAATGCTTTTAGGAAATTATAACGGCACGCCATCGAAATATGTAACTCCACTGGAAGGAATAAAAAATAAAGCCGAAAATAAAACTGAAGTAAATTATGAAGTAGGATGCAACCTTGTTGAAAAAGGAGTTGTTGTTCATAATTTATCTTCTGAAATACTGAGTGCTGAAGCCGGACATTTAGAAGCCGGCTGGCGTTCGGGTTTGAAAACAGAATATTTTAGAAATAAAGAATTGAAAGGTGAACCATTCTTTACAAGAATAGATCCGATAGATAATTCAAACTGGATTTATGGAACCCGTATTCCAAATCTTTGGATCGAGGCGGAATATTCGATACGCTGGAGAGGTTTTTTAATAGCGCCAGCTACTGGTAATTTCAATTTTACAGTTAAAGGAAATGGCGGATATCGTCTTTATATAGATAATAAAATTATTGATGAAGATTGGGTTGAACATCAAGAAATTACCACCAAAAGTAACAGCATTAATTTAGAAGAAGGCAAATCGTATCATATCAGGATAGAATATCTTCGCTCAAATAATGATAGAAGCTCTCGTCCACTTTTATCTGTTCAATGGAAAATAATAGATGTCGATAATTTCATGAAAGCAGTAGAGCTTGCTAAAAATTCGGATGTTGTAATTTTTGTCGGGGGAATTACTTCACAACTTGAAGGTGAAGAAATGAGAATTGAAATTGATGGATTTAAAGGCGGCGACAGGACAAATATTAATTTACCGAAAGTACAGGAGGAACTTTTAAAAGCTCTTTACTCAACCGGAAAACCTGTTGTACTTGTTCTTACAAGCGGAAGTGCTTTAGCTGTCAATTGGGAAAATGAAAACATTCCGGCAATTGTCCAACTCTGGTATCCCGGTGAAGAAGGCGGAACTGCTTTAGCTAATGTTCTGTTTGGAGATTATAATCCTGCAGGAAGATTACCGGTAACGTTTTATAAATCTGTTGATCAATTACCTCCCTTTGAAGATTATAATATGAAAGGAAGAACTTACAGGTATTTCGAAGGTGAACCTCTATTTCCATTTGGTTATGGTTTAAGCTATACAAAATTTCAATATAATAATATTAATGTACCAAACAGAATAATTGCGGGAGACGCTATCACTGTTTCTGCAGAAGTTCAAAATATTGGAAAGTTTGCCGGTGATGAAGTTGTTCAGCTTTATGTAAAAGATATTAAAAGTTCAGTCATAGTTTCCATTCATTCTTTAGAAGGATTTAAAAGAATTCATTTAGAGCCCGGTGAAAAACAAACAGCGAAGTTTGAATTGCAGCCAAAACAATTAGCCATTATAAAAGTAAAAAATAATAATGATATTAATTATGTTTTAGAACCCGGTGAGTTTGAAATTTCTGTGGGTGGGATACAGCCCGGAACTTCGGCACCAACGACAGGCTTTATAACAAAACAAATTTCCGTTGAGGGAAAACCTTTTACAGTAAAAGATTAAAAAAGTTTTTACTTATTTATGGAACTGTTACAGGAGTCAAAACTTTTGTTGATTCCCTGATAATAAATTCTGTATCCAAGACAACTTTTTCAACAGGCAGCAAATCCGGAGACTCAATATTTCTGATTAATATTTCAGCTGCTTTTCTTCCTATCTCTCTTTTTGGCGCCTTGATTGTTGTTAACGGAACAGGATATATCCTTGCATAATAAATATCGTCGTTGCCGACAATCGATATGTCATCCGGGATTTTAATATTTAATTCTTTAAGAACACTCATAACTGCAAGTGCCTGCTGATCATTAAAGCAAACGATTGCAGTAGGATAATCTTCCTTAACTCTGTTTTTAAAATACTCTATCGTATTTTTATAACTTTCCTCATATCCTGAACCGACAGATACAATCATATCTTTTCTGAATACAAGGGTGCGTTCACTAAAGGCATGACGAAATCCTTCGATTCTTTCGAGTGTGTGTGAAGAATTTGGTGGACCAGCAAAGTGTACAATTTTAGTATGCCCGTTATCAATTAAATATTTAACAGCTCTTTTAATTGCTTTTAAGTTGTCAATAGCAACAACGTTTGCCTGTATTCCTTTTACATCCTCAAGCAAAACAAAGGGATAGTTTATCATTTTAAGTTTAAATAGATGTTCAATTTCAGAAGAGCCCTCAACTACTGGAGCTATAATTGCTCCTTTAATATCTTTAGTTGAAAAAAAGTGTGAGAACTTCTTTTCACATTCATGGTCACTTTCTGAACTTGATACAATTACAGAATAACCCTTTCCCTCAGCATATTCTTTAACTCCAGACGCAATCGAAGTATAAAAAGGATAATTCAAATCCTTAATAATTACTCCTATACTTTTATCCTGGTGACCATTCTTTAAATTTCTTGCTACGCCTTTAGGACGGAAATTTAATTCTTTCATCACATTTAATATATGATCTCTCGTAACAGGTCTGACAGAATTCTTTGCGTTGATAACGGCTGAGACTGTACCTTTTGAAACCCCTGCGTGTTTAGCAACATCATCAATAGTAATTTTTTTCATGAGAAACTCCAGCTCTCTTTTGAGAACCGGCTATTGAACCGGTTTAATTTTTTTCTAAAACATTAAAATATTATATGAAAAGTGTAAAATCAACAATAATTTAAAATAACATTTCATTTTTTTAGTAGTGGGCAGTAGCAATACGAGACACTTTTGCGTTATACCGATTTAATAATCAAAGGGAAAAAGTTATATATATTGTTTAATTATAAAAAAAGCGGGAAGACCTAACAACTTGTTTATCGTTTTTTCTTACTCAATACAATCCAATTCTTAACAGGTCGACCCGCTTTTATGAGGAGGCTTTTATAAGATTTGTATTAGTTTTTAACAACTAAATTCTTTTCTAGCAGTTAT
>CAZUOC010000017.1:7642-8360 GCA_964622335.1 uncultured Ignavibacteriaceae bacterium | reverse complement strand
GTGGTCAAAGTTGAACTTTGGTTGAACATTAATTATTTCATTAAAGCTCAAATAAATGCTCGCTAAATGTGCTTTAAATTTTATTGAAGAGATTTGCGGTAGTAAAATGGACGATTCTTGAATAATTTTCTCAGAAATGTCTGTATGTTATTCTGAGTTACGGTTTATCGGAATGAAGAATCTAATTTAAATTTATAAGATTCTTCTTCTCAAGCTGAACCGGGATCATCAGAATGACTCTTATTAAAGAAAATCCAAAATTAATTTTTCTTATTCCCCTCTCACCAATAATTATGAACACTATTCTTAATATACTTTTCATAAATGTTGTTTACTCCTCTCATTGTTTCATCTGATAAAGAAGGAAGATCAACCGCACTAATATTTTCCTCAGCCTGACTTTTTCTTTTTGCGCCAGGAATTGCACACGTAACCGCATCAAACATCAAAATCCATTTAAGTGCGAATTGAGTCATTGTCATTCCTTTTGGACAAATAGCTTTCAACTCATCAACAGCTTTAAGACTTAAATTATAATCAACACCTGAAAAAGTTTCTCCTTTATCAAAGTCTTCACCGTTGCGGTTAAATTTACGGTGGTCGTCATCTTCGAATTTGGAATCTTTAGTAAACTTTCCTGTAAGCATTCCTGATGATAGGGGAACTCTCGCTAAAATTCCAACTTGTTTCCTTTTTGCCTGTTCAAAGGCAGCGGCAA
>CAZUOC010000017.1:2627-7632 GCA_964622335.1 uncultured Ignavibacteriaceae bacterium | reverse complement strand
TTCCCTGAAAAAAAGTTCAGCAGGTCGTTGTCGGAACATATTAAAAATTATTTGCACTGTCTGTACATTTGGGAATTCAATTGCTTTAATTGCCTCTTCTACTTTTTCAACACTAACACCATAGTATTGCAGTTTACCTTCTTTAACGAAATCATCAAGAATTCCAAAAACTTCTGGCTTATAATAAATTTCAGTTGGAGGACAATGGAGCTGAAGCAAATCTATAGTTTCCGAATTAAGATTTTTCAAACTTCTTTCAACAAAATATGTAAGGTTTTTCTTGTTATAACCTTCAGCTGTATGTGGATCTAATCTTCTTCCTGCTTTAGTTACAATATGAAATTTCTCGCTTCGTTCTTTTTTTAATTTAGCAAGAAGTTGTTCGCTTCTACCATCACCGTAAACGTCGGCTGTATCAAAAAAGTTAACACCAAGATCTAAAGCTTTATTTAATGCCTGAAGAGATTCATCATCTTTTACTTCTCCCCATGTTCCACCAATTGCCCACGCACCGAAACTTATTTCAGAAACTTCCCAGCCTGTGAGTCCCAGCTTTCTATATTTCATTATCGTTCCTTTGAATATTAAAATTGTAGTAGTTAAGAACAAAAATAAAAAGAAAAGTTTTAAAATTAATTGATCTGCACAACTTTTAAGCAGGGTGAGTGAGTAAATATTTAATTTAATTACATATTTTCAGTCAATTTTTTCAACTCCATAGATTGTTTATAAAACTCTTGCAAACTAAGTTCTTTTAGGTAAACCATTCCATGAGCTGCCCTTACTCTCGGTATTTCGTGAGATAGAAAATAATCCTTCCCAAGACAGATTCTTAGTGTTTGATATTGTTCAACCTGGATTTGTTGAGCAAGCCCGCTAAAAGGTCCATCATATTCATAACTTGGAAAACTTGCTGACTTTTGTGAGCCATAACTCTTAATAAAAGCATCTTCAAGTATTGCAAAAGAATTCAAACTAACAGGAACGTAAATATTCGCCTCTGCCGGATGAAACCTGTACCAAACATTCCTGTATCCCCAAACTTTAATATTCGAATTGCCGGTTTCTTTTTCATAAAGTTTTAAAGCTTCACTTGTTGCCTGAAGAACTTTGTAATGTGTATCTGGTCCACTTCCTTCTGGGTCGAGTGCAACCGTAACAATTGTTGGATTTACTTTTTTCAATAATTCCAGCACAGGTAAAACATCCCTGTCAATTTTGGGACTTTCTGTAAAGATTTCTCCCTGGTAAAAGCCTAAGCGTAAATGAGGAACACTTGAACAATTAAATCCAAAATGTCCCCAGACTATTTCTTCTTCAAACTCACGAAGCATTCCTTTCAATTTCTGAACATCCGGAATGTCTTTTTTACCCGGGTATTGTGTTGAAAAATAATTAATTAGTTCATCAACTCTGTTTCTAATATCTTCAAGATTATCATCATTATAAATTTCAATAATATTTCTAAGCAATCTTCTGCAAATAGCTTCCTGTCTTATTGTTTTATGATGCCCAGCGACACCATCAAGATATAAATTAACGTCCTTGTTTTTTCCTTCTACAAAAGAAGGCTCGAAGTATTTTTCTGAGAATTTAGTTTTAAATTCATCAATTCCTAAGTGATTTTTAAGCTCTTTCAACTGTTCCTGCATATAAGAATTAGTTACTGCTGTAAAACCACTTGTCAATGTGGTAAAAAAATGTTTGTTATTAGGATTGCGCACAAGATGATTTATTAGTGGCAAATAACCAAGCATTATATCATCATGATGAGGTCCGGAGTGAAGAATTACTTCATTATCGAAATATTTCATCCCGTATTCAAACCTTTTAATTATTTCATCATAAATTTTTCTACCAATTTCGTTTGCAGATAATTGTGTTTTTTTCAGAATTAATTTCCCGAACCTGTCTGAGTTATAATCTACTTCAGTTAATTCAAGAAGAGATTTATTTTTTGCAACACACAGATTAATTACTGCTCGTTCAATAGATGTTTTCGAAATGGTTTCTTCTTTTTCAACATCGCTGAATCTTCTTTCAAGTAATCTTAAAGCAGCTCCATTCGTTAAATAGAATCGGGCATTCTTTAGCATTTGAAGCACAGTTGCAGGGTAATGATTTGTTTGAGAATTTTCAACTGAATCCCTTACAATATTTGCCTTCGCTTCTCCGGCGGCAATAATAATGGCGGTTGCATCTTTGTTGTAAGTAATTGTTTCAAGACCTATTGTTAGCACAAGCCTGTTTCTGGCAATTTCAATTCCACCAAGATCAGTTGCCGCAGCAGCTTGGGTTTCATAATTAGTTTGTATTAATCTTGTTGTTGAATAATGATCGCTCCCCATAACATTGAAACCAATATGCCCATCCGGTCCGATTCCTCCAAGAAAAAATCCAATTCCTCCAAGTTCCCTTATCTTCTTTTCGTAGTTTGTGCAAAACTCATCAACAATTTCGATAGTCTGCTTTTGAAGTCTTTCTTGACGAGTACTTGCATATCTCGTTCTTAATGAAAGATCAACTACTTTGCCGGGGAAAATTTGATCGAGAGGTAAATTTTTAACAGTACCGATTTCATTAATATTCATAAACAGGGCAAGTTGCCTGTTAAGTTTCAGTTTATCAAAATAATATTTCTGAATGTAGTAATAAAAGCTGTTGTGCTGAAAAGAATCGATTGGATAAAATTCATCTATCTGAACAAACTTTAGTCTATCAAGCGAAGGTCTTTTATTATTATCGATGCCAACTTTCTTTAATTCAGTTTGTATTTCAGATGATTCCCAGTTCTTAATTATATTTACCACCCATTTAATAAAGTGCTCAGGAGTTTTGCCTGTTGGCAAAGATATTACTCCATTGGGATTTTGCTGAATCCATTCTACAAATCTTAAGGCAGTAAGTTTTCCAAGTTCGGGAAAGTTATCAACCTGTATAATTGGAATTTTTTCCGTGGGTTTATAACAAAGTTCTCTTCCTGATTTTTCTAAATAATATTGTTCAACTTTCGATAGCATTTATCTCAGACTCATTTAATTAATATTACTTCCATAATATTTGGGGAGAATGGTAAAAGCTCACACCCATTTCTTTCCATCGCAAACCTTGATCAGCCAGACGTTCCTTATATTCTTCCCAGTTTCTACCTTTAACCTGTGACCAACCAATTTCTGCATGACCTGCAAGCCTTGGAAAAGCCATGTATTCAATATCATTGAGATCAAGAATTTTTTCCGTCCATAAAGGAGATTCTATTCCGATAATATTATTTTCAGAAACTCCTTTTATCAAAGTAGCAGGATCCCAATTGTATGCATTTTTTACTTCAACATAACCAGCCCAAAATTGTCCAAGTGTTGTCGTCGAATCATATTTCATATCTAAATAAGTTTTAGATGCAGGAGACATTATTACTTTAACTCCCTGCTTAACAGCATTCAGAATAATAGCGTTCGCCCAATGCTGAGCAAAAGTTCGCGGAGACAAATTTGCTTTTGATATTTCATCCCAGCCAATCATTTCTTTCCTATAGGAATGAACAATGCTTTGAACTGAGTCTATAAATTTTATATACTCAACTGAATCAATCTTTGGGGCTTCATCTCCTCCAATATGGATATACGGACCTGGAGTAATTGCTGAAAGTTCTTTTATTACATCATCAACAAATCTGTATGTTATATCTTTTTTTATATCGAGTGCGCTAAAACCCACATCAATCCCGGTATAAAGAGTTGGGGCAGTTTCATCAAAGCTAAGTTCAGGATATGAAGCTAAAGCGGCATTTGTATGTCCGGGCATATCTATCTCAGGAACTACAGTAATATATCTCTCACTAGCATACTTAACTATTTCAGAATAATCTGCCTGTGTATAATAACCACCTTGTCCCCCGCCAACTGCAGTACTTCCTCCATAAACAGCGAGTTTGGGCCAGGAGTTAATCTGAATTCTCCATCCCTGGTCATCTGACAAATGTATGTGGAAATGATTTATTTTGTAAAGAACAGCCAGATCAATGTAACTTTTCACAACATCTATGCTGAAAAAATGACGAGCGACATCAAGCATGATTCCCCGCCATTTAAAACGAGGATAGTCCAAAATTGTTCCTGTAGGAATCTTCCATAACCCGGGTTGAATCTCTGAACTCTCAATTGAAGGAGGAAATATTTGTCTTAAAGTTTGAGCACCTCTAAACAAGCCTGCTGCTGTATTTGCGAAAAGATTTATTTGTTCTTCAGTTATGGTTAATTCATAGCCTTCTTCACCCAAAGATTTGGTTTGCTCATTTATCGTAAGATAAATATTCCTTCTACCGGAACTATCATCTGACTTCAAAACCGGAAGAGAATATCCTGTTGATGGTCTCATCTTTTTCGCAAGATAATTACCAATAAAGATTGTTTCTGAATTTTCAGGCTTTATAAAAATGTTAGTATTCTTATCGAGAATAAATAAACCCTTTTCAGTAGTTACCGAAACAGGCTTGGGTATTATGTCAGAAAAAGAACCGGTTAGATTTGTTACCTGTTTTTCTTCTGCTGTAGGAGAGGTTGTTTTACAGGAGATAAAAAACAAAGGAAAGGATAAAGACAGAAATATCAAAAATATATTCTTCATTCTATACCAAAGGTTTTTGCTATCTAAATAAAAATCAGGCTTCAATGCTATTTTCCTTCTTATTTAAATTAAAATAGATAATGTACCCAGCTATAATACCAGCTAATAGTAAAAAAGTCCCTGTTATGTAATCTGCAAATATTATTTTGCCAATTCCAAATAAAAACGTATATATTAAAGTTATACCCATGATCCAGTTAACAAGTAATCTCCAAAATCCTATTTTTTTGTTTTCCCCCGGAACTAATTTCTGAATATGCTTCCAGCCAATACCACCGGGGTAAGTTCGTTCATAAAATTCGACCAGCTTTTTTTCTTCAACTGGTTTAGTAAGAAAAGTAATTATGAGCCAAACTATAGTTGTTCCAAACACAATAGG
>CAZUOC010000017.1:0-2617 GCA_964622335.1 uncultured Ignavibacteriaceae bacterium | reverse complement strand
GAGTCATAGGAGACTCCATCCCAAACCCATAAACTGCAATGGGATATATAATTAATGGAGCAATCATAGCAGAAATTTCCGACCAGGCATTTATCCTCCACCAATACCATCTTAAAATTAATACAGCACCTAAACCTGCACTCGCATTTAGAATAAATATCCACGCCCCTGAAACTGTTGTTAGGAAGAATTTTGTTATCAGTAAAGAAAAAATTATCATCACAATAACACCGATCCTCGATATCAACACATAATGTTTTTCATCGGCATTTGTTTTAATGAATCTCCTGTAAAAATCATTTATTATATACGAAGTTCCCCAGTTTAACTGAGATGCTATTGTCGACATATATGCCGCAAGAAAAACAGCTATCAGTAATCCAAGAAGACCGGTCGGTAAATATTTGACCATCAGCTTTGGATACATTACCCCGGGATTAACAGTGTTTTCATATTTTTCATATAGATCATGAAATTCTGTTGATTTATAAATCTGGTCATCCGATTTTAGCAATTCCTGGTTATTGTATGTCTCAACTACTTTCTCATATAAGACAGGATTTTCTTTTTGAATCTGCTCAGGATTTTCGGCTCTTGGAAGCAAAACCAACGATGCCAGCGCTACAAGAATCCAGGGCCATGGGCGAATAGCATAGTGTGCAATAGTGAACCACAAAGTTGCAAATAAACTATGCTTTTCATCTTTGGCAGACATCATTCTTTGTGCAATGTAACCTCCACCTCCCGGATCAGCGCCTGGATACCAGCTTGACCACCACTGCAACAATACATAAGCGAGAAACGCACCTATCGGTATTGCAAGAACACCTGCTGTTACACCTCCTGCAGAAACATCACCAATTTTAGGTAAGAAATTTGTAACCTGAGGAGATAATTTTTCTTTCAGTAAAACTAAGCCGCCTACTTCAGGAAGGTTCAAAACAAATATTGCCAAAATTATACAACCTGCCATTGCAAATACAAATTGAAAACTATCCGTCCGTGCAGTACCTAACAAACCAGATGCAGATGAATAAATGGCAATTATGAATGCAGCAATTACAACTAATAAAAATGAATTTATCTCAGGGAAAGTAACATGAAAAATTATTTGCATAGCTTTGTGAACCCAGCCCATAACAATTGCATTCATCAACAAACCAAGATATAAAGCTCTGAATCCTCTAAGTGCAGCAGCAGCTTTGCCGGAATAGCGTAGTTCTACAAATTCAACATCAGTCATTATTTCTGCCCGGCGCCACAGCTTTGCAAAAAAGAAAACAGTTAATGTCGCACCGATTGCCATATTCCACCAAAGCCAGTTTCCTGCAATGCCGTTTTTTGCTACAAGTTCGGTTACTGCAAGAGGAGTATCTGCAGCAAAAGTAGTTGCTACCATTGCTGTTCCTGCAATGTACCAGGGTAAGTTTCTTCCTGATAGAAAAAATTCACCTGTATCCTTCCCCGCACGGCGTGTATAATATGCAGCTATTGAAAAAACTATTAGAAAATAGATTACTATAATTACTATGTCCCAAATTTGAATATAATGCATTTCAAATTCTTTTAGTTGTTTATAATTACATTTATATCAATTGGTTCAGAGATCGTTTTCCCTCCATTGTTGTCCGTTGCAATGACTTTAATCCTATGTTTTCCACCCGTAGCATTAAACCAAACCCAATCGAAAGGAGAAAAAGTATTATATCCTATAGAATTCCCGTCTATAAAAAATTCTACTTTTACCACTTTCCCATCCTGATCATCTACAATAGTTTTAATTATAACATTAGAACCTTGTACAATATTATTTTCTTCAGGTTCGACTATTTTTATGGTTGGTAGAGCATTTTCTTTTTTTGAAATGAAGCCGCAGGAAAAAGAAAAAAAGGGGAATGGAAAGAATTGAGAAAAAAAGGTCTGGATAGGCCAAGACAGCCGGATCGGTGGAGTTAAAAAGCTTAGCCGAAATATATTGGAAATAATAAAAGGCCGGCCCAAGCCGCAAGAACGTCCCCGCTGCCCGCGGGCCGAGAAGAGGAAGCTGAGAAATGCCTTTATCGAAAGCGTCATGCACCAGCATAGCGTCGCGCGCCTGGTCCATGGCGAAATAGAGCCAATCGGAAAAATGATATAATCTGATGGCGGTGGCCGCGGCGACTATTAAAATCAAAGCTGGGTATTCCCAGTTTTTTTTGAGCCAAACGTATATTTTGCGAACCGAGTTTTTATTCATTCTTCTTCGATAATGCCAATAATAACTTATTAAACTAGTTCATCCTTCTTTTTCCGGAGGAATCCGGCCCACTCTTGGATAAACCTGACTACTACTTTGAACGGGGCTTCGATTACTACGTCGAAAAACATAATAAAAACATTTACTTTGGAAAAATTAATAGACATCCATTTTCCAAGCCTGACAAAGGGCATTGAAAGCGTGTCGATTACCATGCCGATAACACCTTCTTTTTCCCGGGCCACCAAAAGTTCCCGGATAGGCTGGCGGACCAGGGCGTTGAAAAAGCTGACGACGCTGAAAAGGAATAAAAATATCAAAATCCCGAGCCAATTGAATTTCAGGATATCTAAAATCCAGATAGCGATGCCGAAAGAAATT
>CAZUOC010000016.1:0-13011 GCA_964622335.1 uncultured Ignavibacteriaceae bacterium | reverse complement strand
TTAATTCATAAAGCAGTTGGATGGATGCTGCGCGAGATTGGAAAAAGAGATTTGAAAACAGAAGAGAAATTTCTGAAATTATATTATAAGAATATGCCTAGAACAATGCTTCGTTATGCAATTGAAAAATTCCCTGAAAGAAAAAGGAAATCATATTTATTAGGGAAAATTTAGTGGCTAATAAGACTATTGCGAAGGAAATTCATGTATATGCAAAAGTCGGTTGGAAATACATGGTAATAATAACATTTATTGTGACATGAAAAGAGTAAATATTCCAGCAGGAACAATTTGGGAAGATAAAGTTGGTTACTCGCGAGCAGTAAAGATTGGCAATATAATTGAAGTTTCAGGAACTGCTGCGGTTGACAATGGACAGGTGGTTGCGAAAGAGAATGCTTATGAACAAACTAAATTCATTCTTAAAAAGATTAAAGGAACCCTTGAATCACTTGGTGCGGGAATGAACGACGTAACCAGGACTAGAATTTATGTTACTGATATTTCCAGATGGGAAGAGATAGGTAAAGCACACGGAGAGTTCTTTAGTAATATTAAACCGGCTACATCGATGGTGGAAGTAAAATCACTTATTGATCCGGGTATGTTGGTTGAAATTGAAGCAACTGCAGTAATCGATATTTGATCAGTTTTAATTCTATAATTTTGACAAATTATTTTATCTTCGTATTTAATTCTTAAACTATTCAGGAAATTATTAATGAGCCTAAAAAACGATTCTGTCTTTTTCACTGACAAAGAAGATTTAAAAAGCTTTTCACTTACCAACCAGTTTGCAGAACATCTCGAATTCTTTTTAGTCAAGGATAAATTTACAGTTACTGAGGAAGACGCATATTTTTCTCTTTCAATGTCTATTAGAGACAGAATGGTAAGACGCTGGCTAAGGACTCAACAGAAATACAAAGAAGTAGATACGAAAAATGTTTATTATCTTTCTTTAGAATTTTTAATGGGAAGATTGCTGGGGAACTCGCTTATAAATCTCGGCTTCTATGATGAGTGTTATAATATTCTTAAAGAAAATGATTATAGTCTTGAAAAAATTCGCGACTGTGAACATGATATGGGTTTGGGCAACGGTGGTTTGGGAAGGCTTGCTGCATGTTTTCTCGATTCTCTTGCAACTCTTGAATATCCTGCATTTGGTTATGGAATAAGATACGAGTTCGGAATTTTTGACCAGAAAATAAATAATGGTTACCAGGTTGAAAAACCGGATAACTGGCTTGCTTACGGAAATCCATGGGAAATTTTAAGAAGAGAGTTAACTTATACTGTTAAGTTTTATGGAAAGATAACGTCTTACGAAGATGAAGAAGGTAACAGTAAATTTGAATGGGTTGATTCAAAGGATGTTCTTGCAGTTGCTTATGATGTTCCGGTTCCCGGATATAAAACTGATACTGTAAATAGTTTAAGATTATGGGAGGCTAAACCGACTAAAGAATTTGACTTCGAAGAATTCAACACAGGCAATTATATAGCTGCCGTAGAGAGCAAAAATGAGTCGGAGAATATCTCAAAAGTTCTTTATCCAAATGATTCAATTACAGAAGGAAAAATTTTACGATTAAGGCAGCAATATTTTTTCGTTTCTGCAACGCTGCAGGATATAATCCGAAAATATCACATCAACCATGAAAAATTTGATAAGTTTCCGGAGAAGGTAGCGATCCAATTAAATGATACGCACCCCGTTATTGCAATTCCCGAATTAATGAGAATTCTGATGGATGAAAATAACCTTAGCTGGGATGAGGCATGGAATATTACCTCGGGAACATTTGCGTATACAAATCACACCGTTGTTCCGGAAGCTCTTGAAGAATGGTCGGAAGATATTATAAAAGAGCTTCTTCCGAGACATCTGCAAATTATATACGAAATAAACAGAAGATTCATAGAATTTGTAAAAGACAATTATTCAACTGATGAATCTGTTATCGATCAGCTTTCTATAATGAAAGATGGCTCCGAAAGGAGAATCAGAATGGCCCATCTTGCAATTGTAGGATGTCATTCAATTAACGGTGTTGCAGAACTTCATACAAAAATTCTCAAGGAAAAAATATTTTATCATTTTTATAAACTCTTTCCCCAAAAGTTTAAAAACATTACAAATGGAATTACGCCAAGAAGGTGGCTCTTAACTGCGAATCCTCTTTTATCAGGATTGATCTCCGATGTAATTGGCACTAAATGGGTTACCGAACTAAACGACTTGAAGAAGCTCGAAAAGTTTGCCGATAATAAAGATTTTCTTGAAAACTGGAGAACAGCAAAATGGTTAAGTAAAAAATTGTTGATTGAATACATTGAGGAAGAACACAAGATTAAAATCAATCCCGAATCTCTTTTTGATGTGCAAATTAAAAGATTTCACGAATATAAACGTCAACTTTTGAATGTTCTTCATGTTATTACACTTTACAACAGGATTAAGGACAACCCTAAAATTGAAATGGTTCCCCGCACAGTTATAATCGCGGGCAAAGCGGCTCCCGCTTACTGGATGGCAAAACTAATAATAAAGCTTATAAACTCGGTTGCTGACGTTGTTAATAACGATCCCGATGTTGGTGATAAACTAAGATTAGTTTTCCTGAAAAATTATTCTGTAACACTAGCAGAAAAAATAATTCCAGCTTCTGATCTCTCAGAGCAAATATCAACTGCAGGATTAGAAGCTTCGGGAACAGGTAATATGAAGTTTGCATTGAATGGAGCTTTAACAATCGGAACAATGGATGGAGCAAATATTGAAATACGTGAGGAAGTTGGAAAAGATAATATTTTTATTTTCGGACTCCTTGCAGAAGAAGTTGAGAAGTTAAAACAAAAAGGATACAACCCGAAAGATTACTACAATAAAATTCCGGATTTAAAAAGAGCTGTTGATATGATTGCAAATGATTTCTTTAATAAGGAGGAACCTGGAATATTTAAGGACATTATAGACAGCTTAATGAATGTAGATTACTACTGTCTATTCGCTGATTACGAATCATACATAAAAACGCAGGATGAAGTGAGCAAACTTTATCTTAAACAGGATGAATGGACAAAAAAATCGATTTACAATGTTGCAGGAATGGGAAAGTTTTCCAGCGATAGATCAGTTAAAGAATATGCTTCCAAAATATGGAAAGCTAAACCAGTAAAAGTAAAAATAAAAAAATAAAGTAACCTTCAAAGTTAATGGATCGTTGAAGGTTAACCCACGACTTTAGTCGTGGGTTAATAAAAAGGGAAGGGATAGAAAACTGTTTTAACAGTTTTTAAAATTTACTTAAACATATCTTCAGAATTTATAATCTTAACTGAATTAATATTCAACTTATAATTCGCTACTTCTTCATCTTCTGTAGTAACTTCTTTGGGAAGATTTTCCTTAACAAAATTAGAATAACTCATTGGAGAGTATTCATTATTTTTTAAAGCTTCAGCAAGCGGCTCTGCTTCGCTAACATCAGTTACTATAGCTATATCCATATTTTTTACCTGTAAATATTTTTTTACAGCATTGTTTACGTCTTCACGTGTTAGCTTTGCAAGAAGTGCATCCATTTCCTTTATGTAATCTTGTCTTCCATAAAACTTCGAATCCATCAGGTAACCGAGTTGATTGGCGGGTGTACTTATATAAAGTTTTATATAGCTTCTCAGGAAATCTCTTGTTACCTCAAAATCTTCCTGCGACATTCCATTCTTTACCAGATTATCAACTTCACCGATTGCCATCTTAAGTGCAAACAGGGCATGACCGAGCTTAACGTCTTTCAATTCTTCATATTGCATTCTTAGTTGTTTAGCAATCTGAACAGGTCTTATCCACAAAGCGAAATAATTTGAATGTCTTGGAACTCCCGGTGGAGGAAGCATATTTCTACCGCCGTTATCATACCATTCTATGTATGAATAATCTCCATAGTTCATCGAGCGTATTTCTCTTATTTTATGATAAAGTTTTCCATAAGATTTTCTATGTTCGCCGAGATATGAATTTGCAACCATCAAAGCAGCATAATCGTCTTTTGCTCTTGTTATATCGATTGGGAAACCTGTAAAGATTGCAGAACCAAATGCACCTTCTTTTGAAATGATTTCAACGTTAACTCCGTTTGGTATTTCAACTTTTGGCGGTTCAGGAATATCAGGTTTTGTATCAGGAAGAGTTGCCATATCTGCTTTTAATTTTGCTAAGAAATCATCCGAATAATTTCCGGCAATTCCTATCATTAAATTATTCTTTGTAAAGAATTTTTTATAATAATTTTTTACATCATCCAAAGTAATAGACTTTACAGATTCTGATCTTCCTGCAGCCATGTGTTGATAGTCTGTTCCTCTGAAAAGAAAATCTTCCAGCGCCATTTTACTGTAATCTTCATCGGAAGATGCTTTAATAACCTGGTCAACATAATTCTGCTGGTTTGCTTTTACCCTTTCGAAGTCAGATTCACTCAATGATGGATTAAGAATTAATCCTTTCAAGATAGGATAAAATTCATTTAACCAATCAACATGAACACTAAAAGTAAAGATCGTTATCTCTTTGTCAACTGATGAAGAATAATCGGCTGCCATCGGGTAAATTTTATCTTGTATATCTGAAAAGGAAAGATCTCCTGTTCCTCCCTGAGTAATAAGGGAGGAAGTTAATTGTGTTAGACCTTCTTTTCCTGCGGGATCACAAATGGAACCATTTGTAAACATTAATTTGATAACCACTTTATTGGATTTAGGAAGTTTCAAATCAACAACTTCCTGGGCAAATGAAAATGTCAACATAATTAAACTCAAAAATATAGTTTTTGCTGCCAAGCTAAATTTCTTTTTATTAAACATTAGATTACTCCTCCTTCCGCATCTGGTGATATTGTTCCAATTGTTAATCCCGTTGAGATATAATATTTTTTTGCAACCGTTTCAATATCATCCACCGTAACTTTATCATAAAGAGCATACAGTTTGTTAACTGATTCCGGATCTCCGGTTAGTGCGACATAATGCGCCAGAGAATTTGCAATCGCTGAGGGATTGTCAATTCCCATTGCAAAGCTGTATTTAAGATGAGACTTGGTTTCCGCTAAAAGCTTCTCGTCTACTCCGTTTGTTTTAACATTTTCAATTGCTTTCATAATTTCATCTTTTGCATACTGCATATCTTCTTTTTTATAAAGAGACACCTGGATAGAAATCAGGTTCGGGTCGCGGGAATCGGGGGCGCCTCCTCCTAAAAATCTTGCCTTCTGCTCTTCTAATACAAGTTTTTTGTACAATTTGGAATTTTCCGAGAAAAGAATTGTATTCAAAACATCTATTGCCGGCATATCAATTTTAGTATCGTTAAATGCCGGACCCTTGAAATCCAAACCCAGATAAGGAGGAATGCCGGCGTTCTGAAGATGAACTTTTTTAGTCTCTGTTTGTTTTGGTTCGACAGGAACTTTACTTACATAATCTCCATGTTTCCAATCACCAAAGTATTTTTTCGCAAGCGTATTCACTTCATCAGGAGTTACATCTCCAACAACAATTATTGTAGAATATTCGGGACGATAATAACGGTTAAAGAAATTTTGAGAATACTCATACTGGTTCGGCATATCGACGATGTCATTAAAAAAGCCCATAGTTGTATGCTTGTACGTATGTTTCACAAAAGCTGTATCTAAAAGCATCTCATATAATTTTGCATAAGGATTTGCATAATTTTTTGTGTATTCACCTTTAACTGCACCGGCTTCAACCTTAAAGCCATGTTCGGAATAATGAAGATTCTTAAACCTGTCTGACTCAACTTCAAACATTTTCTCAAGCTTTCCGGCGTTACCTGTCATATGATAAAGTGTTCTGTCGTTAGCTGTATTTGCGTTGGCGCTTGCCCCGATGGATTTAAGAATAGCATCATATTTTTGGGGCGGGTATTTATCGGTCCCGCGGAACATCATATGCTCAAAAAAGTGAGCAAAGCCTGTTACTCCATTTTCAACCTCGTTCCTTGAGCCGGCTCTTACAACGATGTAAAAAGCTGCTAGACCGGGACTATCAAAAGGAACGGTAACAACATTTAATCCGTTATCCATTTTGTGTTGATAAATCGGATAAGGAAGGATTTTCTCTTCTTCTGAATTTCCTCCTTGCTTTGCTAAAATAGTAATCATCCCTACAAAAATAAGAGAAGAAACAATCAGAAGTTGTAATAATATTTTCACAATTTTACTCCTTAATTATTTTTCAGCGAATGCGTAAATAATTATTTTATATTTAAACTTCAATTTATTTATTATGAATGGAAGTTATAATATTTAGATTAATTTAATGACTAATATACCAATACCAAGAGTAAAAATTTGTTGCATTGCTAGTGTAAGTGAAGCAAAGCTGGCGATAAAATACGGTGCTTCTGCAATTGGGCTTGTTTCCCAAATGCCCAGTGGTCCGGGACCAATACCGGAAGAACTAATTGAAGAAATTGCTGTCACTATTCCTCCCGGTATTTCTTCTTTTCTTTTAACAAGTAAACAAGATGTTGATTCCATAATTGAACAACAAAGAAGAACAAAAGTAAGCGCGATTCAGCTTGTTGACAGGTTACTATACGGCAGTTATGTTGATCTTAAAAAGGCACTTCCAGGAATTTCAATTGTGCAGGTAATTCACGTTAGGGGTGAAGAATCTGTTGAAGAGGCAATTAACGTTTCTCAAAATGTTAATGCAGTACTTCTGGATTCGGGAAATCAATCATTAAAAGTAAAGGAACTTGGCGGAACAGGCAGAGTTCATAATTGGGAAATAAGTAAAAAGATAGTTGAATCTGTTGATGTCCCGGTTTTTCTTGCAGGAGGTTTAAAACCGGAGAATGTGCACGAGGCTATTAAAAAAGTTAAACCTTTCGGTGTGGATGTCTGCAGCGGTGTAAGAACAAACGGAAATCTCGACGAGAAAAAACTAAAAGCATTTTTTGAAAATCTTGGAAGATAAAGTTTTGAATAATGATATAGTAACGTACTATAAAAACAAAGCAAGGGAATATGAAGAAATTTATTTTAAACCTGAAAGACAGGAAGAGTTAAAAAAGATTGAAGGTATTCTTAAAGATATTCTTAGTGGAAAAACTGTTGTCGAAATTGCGTGTGGAACAGGTTATTGGACAGAAAGAATTTCTCGGACAGCCAAAGCAATTCTTGCAACAGATATAAATGATCCTGTCCTTGAAATAGCAAAGAGTAAAAGTTATTCTAAAAACAATGTAAGTTTTCAAAATGAGGATTTGTTCTCATTTAATACGGTAGAGAAATTTGAAGGTCTTTTCGGTGGATTTATATGGTCTCACATTAAATTTCAGAAGCTTAATAATTTTATTGATAAAATAAATGATCTTGTTTTGCCTGGTGGAACAATTGTTCTTATAGATAATAATTATGTCAAAGGAAGCAATACCCCGGTAACCGATAAAGATGAATTTGGAAATACTTATCAGACAAGAAAATTAAAAGATGGGTCTTCACACATTGTGTTAAAAAATTTCCCAACGAAAGAGTTCACTCTGGAAAAATTGAAAAATAAAGTGAAGGAACTAAGCTTTACAAATTTTGGATATTATTGGATATTGATTTATAGTATTTAGAACTGATTTGCTCTGCTTTAATTCATCGATTAAATTAATAGTCAAAAAAGAACGGAATTAAGATTTGGAATTTAAAGTTCATCCCGATGTTAGAATCGGTCACATTCATTTAACGGTTTCTGATCTACAGAAATCTTTAAGCTTTTACCGAGATATTCTCGGTTTTGAAATTACAACTTATTATGGAGACTCTGCGGTTTTTCTTTCTGCCGGTGGTTATCATCATCATATTGGATTAAATACATGGAATGGAAAAGGAGCTACACCTCCGCCAGCTGGGCATACAGGGTTATATCATTTTGCAATTCTTTATCCAAACCGAAAAGAACTCGCGAGGGTTTTAAAAAGGCTTTACGAGAAAAATTATCCGATTGAGGGAGCTTCAGATCATGGTGTATCCGAAGCAATTTATCTAAGAGATCCCGATGGAAACGGTGTTGAGATTTACACAGACCGCGAGCTCGAAGAGTGGCCAATTGATTCTGAAGGACATTTACAGATGACAACTAATCATCTTGATGTGCTTGGGCTCTTATCTGAATTAGATGAAGAAGAAAAACCGTAATTCAAATCTTTGAATTGCCTTACAGACCCCTATAACCGCATAAGCCCATAAGTCACAAAGTTATGAAAACCATGGAATAAATTGGTAAATTTAAAACATGACTATTAAAAATGGATCCAACCATGAAAAACTTAAGAAATAAAATTTTAATATTAATGCTTTTAATCATTCCTTTTCAACTTATACTTTCGCAGAATAACGAAAAGATAAAAGGTAAGTGGCTTGGTACTTTAAAGCTTCCCGCAATAGAATTAAGAGTTGTTTTTAATGTATCTGAGAATGAGGACGGCTCCTTAAAAACCACACTTGATAGTCCTGACCAGGGAGCATATGACATTACTGTAGATTCTACTATTTATAATTACCCCGATATAAAATTTGTAATACTTGCAGTAAAAGGTTTTTATGAAGGTAAATTTGAACAGGATAGTATTGTAGGTACGTGGTCACAAGGTATGCCGCTTCCGCTTACACTTAAAAAAACGAAAAAAGTTGAAGCTTCGAAAAGACCCCAGGAGCCTAAGCCTCCTTATCCATATAACGAAGAAGAAGTTTCTTATCCTAATAAAAAAGTAAACTTAACCTTAGCGGGAACGTTTACATATCCTAAGGGGGATAATTCTTTCCCTGCGGTAGTTCTTATTTCCGGTTCAGGTCCCCAGAATAGGAACGAAGAAATTTTTGGACACAAACCATTCTTGGTACTTGCAGATTATTTAACCAAGAACGGGATTGCTGTTTTAAGATTTGATGACCGCGGTATTGCTAAATCAACAGGAGATTTTTCATCTGCCACAACTAAGGATTTTGTTTCAGATGCTTTAGCTGGTGTTGAATATCTAAGATCGCGGAAAGAAGTTAAGAAAGATGAAATCGGATTAATTGGGCATAGTGAAGGAGGATTAATTGCTCCTCTTGCCGCAGTTGAATCTCCCGACATTGACTTCATAGTTTTAATGGCTGGGACAGGGTTGACGGGTGAAGAAATTTTAAAACAACAAACTGCTCTTATTTTGAAGGCAAACGGTTATGATGAAGAAAAAATTAAAAGAGATATTAATGTATTGTCACAGATGTATGAAGTAATTGTTAGAGAAAAAGATACTTCGGTTGCCAGGGAAAAGCTTAAAGAAGTTTTCGATAAAAATTATGCTGAATTAACAGACGAAGAGAAAAAAGAAATTGGAGAGCCCAATCAATCTTTTAAGCAGCAGACAAAAACTCTGCTTAGTCCCTGGTTCAGATTTTTCCTCTCGTATGATCCTTATCCAACTTTAACAAAAGTGAAAGTTCCCGTTCTTGCAATTAATGGTGAAAAAGATTTACAGGTTCCTCCCAAAGAGGATCTTGAAATGATTGAAAAAGCATTGAAAGAAGGCGGCAATAAAAATTACAAAGTTATTGAACTTCCCGGTTTGAATCATTTATTTCAAACTGCGGAAACTGGTTCTCCAACAGAATATTCAAAGATCGAAGAGACGATGTCCCCGGTTGCACTGGAGACTATTACAGATTGGATTAAGAAAATAACAAAATAAATCCAGTAACCTGACACAACGTTTAAATGTTTCAATAATGAGAGAAATATTTATTTTGATAAAGCAGGAGTAGTTGAGGTTTGCGTCTTTCCCCTTATAACATGCGTACCTTCTGCTTGTTTTCTATGAATATAGCTTTCAATTAAGGCTCTTATTAGTTCTTCCAATTTAAATGGCTTGACGACGTAATCATCCATACCAATTGAAAGGTACTTTGCCTTATCCGTACTTAATGCATTTGCCGTAACGGCAACTATGCGGGGTTGTTTTTCCGCCGGGAAATTGTTCCGGATTTCAACAGTACATTGCTCTCCGTCCATTTCAGGCATTTGAACATCCATTAGAATAACATCGTAAGATTTATTTTTCAGAGCTTTAAGGGCTTCAATACCATTTATCGCAACGTCTGCAGTGTATCCAATTTTTTCAAGAAAGCGTAGAGCTACTTTTTGGTTAATTATATTGTCTTCTGCCAGTAGTATCTGAAGCGGATATTGCTTCCCTATTTCAGCATCAAAGTGCACTGGCGTCAGGTGCTGATCTTTTGCTCTGTTTACAGGAATTTTACTAAGAACAGTTATCAACGCATTATATAATTGCACTTGCTTAATTGGTTTTGTAAGTGTTGCCGCAAACTGAGAAAATCCGTCTTTCTTTTCTCGATACCCGTAAGAGGAGAGAAGAATCAAAGGTAATTTCTTTCCACCTGTTAATTGCCGGATTTCGTTCGCAAGTGTTAACCCATCCATCTCAGGCATATGGAAATCAAGGATTGCAAGATCAAACACCGCTCCGCTTTGAAGTCTTTCTATTGCTCCATAGCCTGAAGCAGCAACAGTAGGAATCATCTGGAATGATTCTGTTTGTCTGTATAGTATATTTCTATTTGTTTGATTATCATCTACTATTAAAACTTTTTTTCCTACGAGAGCTGACATATCACTCTCGCATTGTTTTTCGACGGAGAGCTCAGTAAGTATTGAAAAATGAAATGTTGTTCCTTCACCGGCTATTCCGGCGCTCTCCACCCACATTGTTCCGCCCATTAGTTCACTTAATTTCTTACTAATGGTAAGACCAAGCCCTGTACCGCCAAATTTACGGGTAGTAGAGGCATCTACTTGGGTAAATGACTGGAAAATTTTATCCTGACGGTCGAGGGGTATTCCCATACCAGTATCTCTTACAGAGAAATGAAGCTGATATATATAATGGTCGCGCAATTGCCCTGACACAGAAACTTCAACTTCTCCATTGTCTGTAAACTTAATTGCATTGCTGAGCAGGTTAACTAAGATTTGACGGACGCGGGTAACATCTCCAACGACATTAGTAGACAACCCGTCATCAATTGAGTAAACAAGCTCAATATCTTTATCTGCAGCTTTAGAAGCTATTAAATCGAGCGACTCTTCAACACAATTTCTAACATCAAAAGGTTGTTTTTCAATATCTATTTTTTGTGCTTCTATTTTTGAAAAGTCAAGTATATCATTTATAAGAGACAAAAGAATATCGCCACTCTTGTATACTGTGTCAGCAAAGTCCCGTTGTTCCTCGTTTAACTGAGTATCCATTAGCAATCCGGTCATTCCTATTATTGCATTAAGTGGTGTACGAATTTCGTGACTCATATTCGCAAGAAACTGACCTTTTACTTTGGTTGCCTTTTTAAGATTGGTGTTCGTCTTTTCTAATTCCCCATATGCTCTCTTAATAGCTTCATCCGCCTTTTTCCTGTTGGTAATATTATGACCCACTCCCAAAATACCAATTACTTTTCCCTGGTTATCTTTTATAGGAATCTTGTTTGTTAAATAATAATTTGTTTCTTCTGTTCCCGGGTAAATAATAGTATCTTCTTTTTCAACAACCGGTTTACCTGTATGCACAATTTCCATATCTTCTTGGAAAATATGTTCGGCTTTTTCTACAGGGTAAAAATCATAAATTGTTTTCCCTGCGGCTTCTTCCTGGACTTTTACCCCGAGGTATTTTAAATGCGCACTATTATTAAATATATAATTACCTTGAGCGTCCTTAAAAAAGATTAAATCCGGTAGGCTATCTATTAAAGTTCGAAGGAGATTTCTTTCTTCCTGAAGCACTCCGTGTGCCTGTACCATCTCTGTAATATCACGCCCGATACCTAATAAACCGATAATGTTCCCATTTTCATCCTTTAATGGAATCTTTGATGTTAAAAGCCACCCTTCGTTACCGTCAGAATCAATAAAATGTTCTTCCTTATTAATTACAGGTTGGCTTGTTTTTATAACCTTTTGATCGCCTTCATGAAAACCTTTGGCTATTTCCTCAGGGAAAAGATCAAAATCAGTTTTACCTAATACTTCAGCTTCTGATTGTTTTCCAGCATTATGTACATCAGCAGCATTGGCCAAAATCTTGCGACCCTCTTTGTCTTTAGCGTATATTAAATCTGGCAGGTTTTCAATTAATGTTCTTAAAAGATTTCGTTCTTTCTCAAGTACCTCATGAGCCTGTACCATTTCAGTTATATCGCGTCCTATTCCTAATAAACCTGTAATATTACCGGCATTATCTTTTATAGGAAACTTCGAAGTAAGAAGCCATTTTTTATTACCGTCCGGAGCAATAAAGTATTCTTCTCTATTAATTACTGGTTGGCCTGTTTTTATAACCTTCTGATCATCTTCAAAAAAACTTCTGGCTATATCCTCAGGAAAAAGCTCGAAATCATTTTTACCTAATACTTCATCTTCAGAATGTTTTCCTACATTTTGTATATCTGCTGCATTTGCTAAAATTTTGCGGCCATCTTTATCTTTAGCATATATTAAGTCCGGAAGATTTTCGATTAGTGTTTGTAATAGTGTACGTTCGTTTTGATTTTCTATAGGTTTGTTGTTGATATTAGCAGCTTCCAGTTCATTAATCCGCTGACGTAATTCGGAGATTTCTTTGAGGAGTTCTGATGAGCTTTTTTGGTTATCGTCCATTTTAACTCTTACTGTTTTTATCGATTAATTGAGATGGCGTAAAAACGCCTTTATATACTATCAAGTAAAATTCCCGCTATGAACGGTAATGTGCCCTTAAGAAACAACTTTGGTGCCATCTGGTGGGAGTAATAGACTATTAAATTTATTGCTAAAGTTTGCTATTCTGAGGGATTATGAGGAGTAAGGAAATATAAACACCCATTATAATAGTGGAAATCTAACTGCTTTTTATAGAGATTTTTACAATTATTTAACATTTTAATGTTT
>CAZUOC010000015.1:0-13140 GCA_964622335.1 uncultured Ignavibacteriaceae bacterium | reverse complement strand
CCAGCAGAATATCCGCCAAGTTTTCCATTTGCATTAATAACTCTATGGCAGGGAATAACAATACAAACAGGATTCTGAGAATTAGCTCTTCCAACGGCTCTTAACGCTTTCTTGTTTCCAATTTTTTCTGCAACTTTTTTGTAAGAAACTGTTTTACCGTAAGGAATTTTATTCAATTCATTCCAAACTTTTTTCTGGAAATTTGTTCCCTTTAAATCTAAAGGAACATTAAACTTTTTTCTTTCTCCCTTAAAATATTCTTCTATCTGAGTAAAAACATTAAACATAAAAGGATCATCTCCACGAAGTCGTGTTGTATTTACATTTTTTACGGTGCTGTTTTTATTAAGAAAAATATTCCGGATACCTTTTTTAGAAGAAAAAACTTTAAAGTTAATCCCTGATATTTTTTGAGTAGCGTAAAAGAGGTTTTCTTTCTCTTTCTTTTTCATAAAAATATTTGAAAAGTAAAAGCAGAAATAATTTAGTGAAAAGAATAAAAAAGAGGAAGAAGTTTTTTAAAGTAGGTAATAATTAATAGGCAAAAAGGCGAAAAATCTCAAAAACATTAAGCAGAAACTACTTCAATTGCTGGATTTAAATCTCTTCTCAACAAACCTTCAATTGCAGCAAGCGTTCCACTAATGGAACTGGGGCAACTTCCACAAGCTCCCTGGTATCTTATCATAACTTTATGACCCTCAACGCCTAAAACTTCAAGACCTCCACCATCACTTGCTAGATAAGGTCTTACTCTCTGGTTAAGAATTTCATTCACTCGCTTTATTAATTCGCTTTCATTTTCATTCTTTATAACTTCATTTTCTGCAGGAATAAGATTAACATCAAATGTTTTTAGGAAATCTATAAAAGGTTTCTGAATTTGTCCCCAGTTTGTATCTTTTGCTTTTTCAATAGTAACGAACTTATCCATATAAAAGACAGAAACGACACCCTTTATTTCAAAAATACCTTTTGCAAAAAGATCTTTATCAGCGGACGTTTTATCAGGGAATTGTCTTGTTTCAACGTTAAGAAGTCTCTGGTTTAAAATAAATTTTAGTGCGTGCGGATTAGGTGTTAAATCAACATCTTCTACCATTAACATATTAACTCTCCAGGGAATATTTAATACAAAAATATGATTAAAATAAAACTACTTCAAGTCAAAATGATAGAGTGTTTGTTATAAAAACACGTAAAAATGATATATTTGAGGTGACAAATTAATCTTACTAAAATGGAAAAAATACTTATTGTTTTTACCGGCGGCACTTTCTCAATGATGATTGATGAAAATACCGGCAGTGCTGTTCCATATTTTTCTGGCAAAGAGCTTCTTGAGAAAATTCCCGAAGCAAGAGAGTTAGCAGAAATAGATTGTTATGACTTTGGGAAATATCCGGGACCTCATATGACGCCGGAATTAATGTTCAAACTTTCAGATAAGATAAAAGAATTTCTAAGAGAAAATAAGTACGAAGGAATAATTGTAACTCACGGAACAGATACACTTGAGGAAACTGCTTATCTTTTAGATCTCACGATAAAAACAGAAACCCCGATTGTTGTTATCGGTTCTATGAAGAACAGCTCAGAACCCGATTGGGATGGACCTAAAAATCTTATGGATGCAATAAAGGTTTGTTTAAATAAAGGTTCAAAAGGACTCGGTGTACTTGTTTGCTTAAATGGAGAAATAAATGCTGCCAGCGAGGTAACAAAAATTTATACGGAAGAAATAGATAGCTTTCGCTCTCTTGATTTTGGAAATTTAGGTATTATGCAGGTTGGTAAAGTTGTTATTAATCGTCCGCCGAGAAAACTTGAAACAATAGATACTAACAAAGTTATTTCTAATGTAGATTTGCTTACAGTTTATGCAGGAATGGATGAAAAGTTTTTTAAATTTTCTGCGGACAGCGGGGTAGAAGGAATTGTTGTTGAAGCGCTTGGTGTTGGAAATGTGCCTCCTGCTGCTTTTGAAGGAATTAAATATGCTATCGAAAAAAATATTCCAGTTGTTCTCGTATCGAGATGTCCGGCTGGAGAAACAGATTACATATATGGTTATCCTGGTGCAGGTAAGTGGCTGAATGAAATAGGGGTTATCTTTACCGATTTTCTTAATGGACAAAAGGCAAGAATAAAATTAATGCTGGCTCTTGGTGTAAGTAAAGATTATAATGAGTTGAAAAAAATGTTTGAAAATTAAAGTTAAAATGCTGAAGCTGTTAAAGTTTCAAGAGCCACCTTATTAACTTTATTTACAGGTTTTCCAAGAAACAATTCTGCAATTTCCTTAAACTTTGCTGGAATATCACTCACATAAAATTCCGATTGTCCTTTCAATTTACTATTTGAAAGAAGATTTTTCTTCATCAATTCTTTTTTCACTATTTCTGCAGATGCTACACCGGAATCTATTAGCTTAACAGTTGTTCCAATTACTTTTTGAATGACCTCTGATAAGATAGGATAATGTGTGCAGCCAAGAACAAGAGTATCAATTTCTTTATCTCTTAATTCTTTGAGATATTCTTCAGCAATTTCATAAGTTGCATTTGCTTTAGTCCAGCCTTCTTCGGCGAGTGGTACAAATAATGGACAAGCTTTTTCAAAAACCTCAACCAAAGGATCAAGAAATTTTAATCTTTTAGCATAAGCATTATTGCCGATTGTTGCGTAAGTCCCTATTACTCCGACTCTTTTATTTCTTGTTTCTTTTAAAGCAGATTTGGAACCTGGCCCTATCATGCCAATAATCGGAATATTAAAAGTGTTTCTGAGTTCTTCAATTGCAACTGAAGAAGCTGTGTTGCACGCAACTACAATAGCTTTAACATTTTTACTGAGAAGAAATTTCGTATCCTGCAGCGAATATTCTATCACTGTTGAATTAGATTTAGAACCGTAAGGAACACGTGCAGTATCACCGAAGTAAACTATATTTTCATTTGGAAGGTAAGTTAGAAATCGTTTTATAACTGTTAGCCCGCCGATTCCCGAATCAAAAATTCCTATAGGTTTATAGTTGTCTGTATTACTCAATTCTGTACTTACAATAATTGATTTATTGTGCTTGTCAGTTCGGTGATAATTAGCTCATAATCGTTGGTGGAAATCTTTTTCCCGTTTCTGTCTAAAACATAAAAAGAGTCAACAATGTCATCCCCTTTTGTAGATATTTTTGCGAAGTAAATCATTAAACCAAGCTCATTCATTTTTCTTGTAACCTGGTATAAGAAGCCAAGTCTGTCTGGGGAGAAAATATCAATTATTGTGTACTTCTCATGATTTTCAAATACAATTTTTACTTTTCCTGATCTTTTGAAAAATTTATTTTCAATTCTCCACCAGCGGCTTTTCATTTTTGCAAATTCCTGGCTTAGCTCAAGCAGACCTGTGATTACATCAAAAAGATCTTTTCTTATTTTCTGGTATCTTTCTGGTTCTATTTTTTGATGAGTTCTGAAATCAGAAACATTAAAAGTATCTATAACAATACTGTCTTTTCTTGTAAAGATTTTAGCATCGTGAATGTTTGCATCATTAATTGAAAAAACTCCGCAAAGCCTAGAAAGAAGAGAAGGAAAATCTTTTGTAATAACAGTTACATTTGTGAAATTGGGAAGTTCTTTGAATAAAGTGGATATCTTCACTCCTTTTTGTATCTCTTCTATGTGGCGGGCAATTTCTTCTTCTGAAAAATTGTGAGCATAAGCTATATCGTTAATTGAATCAATATGTTCTTTAACGTGTCTTTCTGAAATAAGAGTAGAGTGTTTTGTAATTTCCTGTGGAAGGATATAGGTGCTTGTCATCAGAAGTTCTTCACCGGTTATTTGCTCGACAAGCATTGATTCTGCTTTGCGGTAAAGCTCAGAAAGTAGCTCGCTTTTCCATGAAGTCCAGACAGCAGGATTTACTGCAGAAAGATCTGCATAAGTAACTAGATAAAGATAATCCAACTCCTGCACAGATTTGAATTTTGATGTGAAGTTATTGAGTGTCTCTGCATCATTTAAATTTCTTCTGAATGCAACCTGTTCCATAACCAAATGATTTCTTACAAGAAAAGTTACCTGTTCGATTTCTTCTTCGCTGTATCCAAGCCTGTGCATGATAGAAGAAGCCATTTCAGCGCCGATAATCTCATGTCCTGAAATGTTAATTGGTTTTGCAATATCATGAAATAAAAGAGCAAGGTAAAGAATTTCCTTATCCTTTAAGTGGTTAAAAATTTTTCCAAGACTTGATGTGTCCTTTTCAAGCTTTTCAACATTTTGTATAGTCAGCAATGTATGCTCATCGGTAGTGTAGTTGTGGTAAACGCCGTGCTGTAAAAATCCGACAAGATCTTTGAACTCGGGCATAAAAGCTGCAAGAACTCCCAGCTCATTCATATTTGTTAATATAATGCCCGTGTTTTTGGGAAGTTTTAATATTTCTCTGAAAAAGACCGAAGACTCGGCTTCAGGATGTCGTTCATTTGAATAGCGTTCTGCGGTTTCAATTATAAGTGAACGAAGGTAATCATCGAAACGGGCGCTGTACAAACCGCTATAGTAAAAACACCGGAAAACATCTGATAATAAAAGTGAACCTTTGCCTCTGTAATAAATAACTTTTCCTTTAAGAGCGAAATCGTCATCAAGTTCTATTGCCAGCGAGTCCGGCAATGGGCTTGCAAAATCTTCAGTGAATTTTCTTGCCAGGGATTTTGAAAACCTATTGATAGCAGTTGCTGCAACAAAGTATTTTTGCATCAATGTGGCAAGACCGTTTTTCTGGTTTGATAATAGGTCGGCAATTTTTTTTTGTAAGTTAAATTCTAAACGGTCATTTTTCTGGTCAGAAAAAATATGTATAAGGTTTCTAATTGAAACTATATATTGATAACTGCGAAGGACGCTATCACATTCTCTATCGGTTACATAATTACTTTCCTTAAGATGTTTAATAAAAATTTCTGCCTGGCTGCATTCGTTCTGTTTATTTAGAAGTAATTTATTTTTTAGTATGTACATCCATTCGATAGTTTGGAAATCTCTTAAGCCTCCGGCAGAAAGTTTTACATTAGGCTCAAGCATCTTAGGAGACTCTCCATATTTTTCGTACCTGGCTAATGTATCTTCAAAAAGCTTTTGAACTAAGTCAGTTTTTTCATCATCGGTTAATAAAGCAAGCAGTAGTTCATTCCACTTGTTGTATATTTTTTCCGAACCAAGCAGGTAACGTGTTTCAATGAATTGTGTGAAGGTGTGAAGATCGTCATCTAAATATTTTGCAAGATCGGAATAATCTCTAACTGTATGCGAAACTTCTACACCATAATCCCAAAGTTTTGTAACTAACCGTGTAATATCTTTTTCATTTCCTTCTACTGATTCAGAAATAAACATGAGGTCGATGTCAGAAAAAGGAGAAAGTTCTCTCCGGCTGAAACTCCCGGCGGAGGCTAAAGCAAAATTATAATTGTTGTGTTCCGCAACCGCGCGGATAAACTCTTCCACAAGCAGGCTATAATCAATACTGAATTTAAGATCATCATCCCATCTCAAAATGCTGCGGAACAGTAAATCTCTTCTTTTTAAAAAGTCTTCTTTTAAGGAAGCTATCATTGTCATATCAGATTCTTTACGTTGTCACTAAGTTATTCTTTTATATATTCTGCTTCAATGGTAGATGAAATTCCGCCTCTTACATTAAACTCAGAAGTAATAAACATATAGCGAGGTTTACAGACTTCAACCAGGTCATCCAGAATTCTATTGGTAACGCTCTCATAAAATATGCCGTCGTTCCGGTAAGAATTAAAATAAAGTTTTAACGATTTCAATTCTATACAGAGTTCATCCGGTATATATTCTACTGTTATCTTACCGAAATCAGGTTGCCCGGTTTTAGGACAGATAGAGGTAAACTCCGGCGCCTCATGAATTATGTTATAATCCCTGTTGGGGTATTCATTCTTAAACACTTCTAATAATTTTATGTCAGCCATTGTTTCCCTAAAATTTCAAAAAGCAAATAACAAAATTCAAATAAAAAACAATTATTAAAATTCAAAATTACAAAAGGTTCTTTTTTGAAGATTGAGTTTTGAAATTTATTTGTCTTTTGAGATTTGTTTATTGTTATTTCTGTGGTTTTTATTCCTGCAATAAATAATTTGGTTTTTCTTTGTACGCTATAGGATCTTCAATCCCAGCCTTCTTAAATGCTCTCAGTCTTAATGCACAGCTATCACAAACTCCGCAAGCTGTTTTTTCATCCTGGTAGCACGACCATGTTAAATGAAAAGGTGCATTAAGTTCAATTCCTTTTTTAACGATCTCATCTTTTGAAAGATATATAACCGGAGTTACTATTTTTATTTTTGTTGAAGGTTTTGTTCCGATATCGATTACTTTTTCGAATGCTTTATAAAACTCAGGTCGGCAATCTGGATATCCTGATGAATCTTCATAAACTGCACCGATAAAGATTGCTTCTGCATTTATTACTTCTGCCCAGCTAACACAGGCAGAAAGTATATTTGCATTTCGGAAGGGAACATAAGAAGTCGGGATATCTTTGTTTGAAAGATCGGCTTTGCTCACTTCGATATTTTTATCCGTTAAAGATGAGCCGCCGATTTGTGTAAGATGAGTGAAATCAACAGTTAGTTTTTCTTTTATCCCGAAGTAATTCGCAACTTCGTTAAAAGCCTGTAATTCTCTTTTAAGAGTTCGTTGACCATAGTTTGCGTGGAGAGCATAAAGCTCATCATATTCAAGCTCTGCAATTGCTGTGGTTACACAGCTATCCATTCCCCCGCTTAAAGCAATTATGGCTTTTTTAGTGTTGTTTTTCATATCAATATAGGTCTTAAAAATAAGAAAAACGTTCTATACAATGAAGTGAGAACTATAGGTGGAAACTTCAAGAATAGAAGAATAAAAGGTAATAATTAACCAATCGTAATAGTTTTTTCTTCTTTTGTAAATAAGAATATTATTGCAACAAAAAGGCTGATTATAGATGAAAGCAAAAAATGAATTGAGGATCCGAACGTATCCCTGCTAATGGAATTCTTAGAATCGAACAGAATTAAAATTACATTTCTCCATAACTCCACTATTCCATTTAAGTTGTTTGAACAGTTTTGACACTTTAGTAATTTTACATTGTATATATATATTTTTTACAGAGGAGTTTTTAATGCGGAAAAAAGTTATTGCCGGTAACTGGAAAATGAATAATGATCTGACTGAATCTCAGAATCTTATTACAAAATTAACCAGCGGATTATCTAACCAGAAATTAAATTGTGATGTTATTATTTGTCCTCCCTTTACATCTTTGAGTGAAGCAAGTACTTTGATAAAAAATACACCTGTTAAGCTTGGCGCACAAAATATGTTCTTTGAAGATAGTGGAGCTTATACTGCAGAAATATCAGCCCCTATGTTAAAGAGCGTGGGTTGCGAGTATGTAATTATTGGTCATTCTGAGAGAAGAACTATTTTCAAAGAAACAAATGATATGATAAATAAAAAGATTAAGAAAGCTCTGGATAACAAGCTTAAAGTAATTTTCTGTGTTGGAGAAACACTTGAAGAAAGAGAAAAAAGCACGACAATGCAGGTCATAAGAGCACAGGTTGAAAATGGTCTTAAAGATATTTCTGAAGAAAGCATGGCTGAAATAATAATAGCCTATGAACCTGTCTGGGCAATTGGTACCGGCAGAAATGCAACACCACAACAGGCACAGGAAGTGCATAAATTTATCAGGGATTTTATTAGCAATAAATTTTCATCCAAAATTGCAGAAGATCTTATAATTCAATATGGTGGAAGTGTAAAGCCTGATAACGCATCCGAGTTGCTTTCACAATCCGATGTTGATGGCGCTCTTGTTGGTGGTGCATGCCTTAAAGCAGATTCTTTTATTGCAATAATTAAAGCAGCTTAATTTTTGTGTAGGGACAGTTTATAGACCTGTCCCTACAATTAACAAAACAGCCCTAAAATGCCTTAATTCATTGCTTTCCCCTCGTTTCGTTAGTATATTTAAAGGTTTAATTTTTAATAACTAAGGACACTCAGCACCGGATGGGATTTCCCAGATTTATTTGTTCTTTCATACTCTTTCTTATTGTTCTTGGGGACACATCATTTTCGCAAATAATCTTTAAAGAACTACCGGGATACCAATCTGATTTTTCCGATTCTGTTTTTTTTGATTTAAGTAAGACGAGGCATATAATCTCTCTTGACGAAAAATGGATTGTATATTCTGCAAATGAAAAAGATGCAAAGAAAATTTCAATAAGTGTTCCTTCGGTTTTTAAGGGAGATGCCGACCTTATTTTTGAGAAAAATTTTAATCTTACCAGAGAACAGGTTGCCGGTTACAAGTTTAAAATATTTTTTTTAGGATTGAATTATTATACCGACATTGTGGTAAACAATGTTGTTATTTACAGACACCGGGGAGGAGCTTATCCTTTTACTGTTGACTTGCCAAGAGACATATTGAATGCCGGGAAAAGTAATGTTCTTGATGTAAGACTTTCTTATAAATTAGATTCTGAAAATACGATCCCTGTTAAGCAAAGATTTTTATTCCCGGAAAATTACGGTGGTATTATAAAAGATGTATATCTTCACCTGATACCGAACATATCAATAACGGGAACTAATTTTAGTTATTCTTTTGAGTCGAAATCAAAAAAAGTTTTGTTAAATGTTAATGCTTTAATTGAGAATAAAGAATTTAAAGAGATAACCGACAGCCTTCATAAACCGAAAGATTTTGAGTTGGCAATTACAGTTTATAATCCCGATATGTCGGACTCCGTAAAAAATAAAAAGCAGACTTTCCAGCTCAACAAAAATGAACAGAAAAATTTTACAGATGTTATCGAGTTATCAAATCCGTCATTATGGTCCCCGGAATCGCCACAATCTTACCATATAGAAATCATGCTAACAAAAGGAGGCGAATTAATAGATGAAATAAGAAAAGATCTTTCGATTTACTTTTTGTCCCCGGGTAACAAACTTACGTTAAACGATCAACCTTTTGTTTTTAAAGGGACCACGTATATTCCTTCATTCGGAGCAGATGGCAGTCTGGCAACTCCGAATCAAATGGAACAGGATATAAAATTAATTGCTGCAACAGGATTTAACTGTGTAAGATTTGCGAAGTCTGTTCCGCATCCTTATTATCTTAGATTGTGTGAAATGTATGGGCTTCTTTCTTTTATAGAAATTCCCGTTAGCTCAATTCCCGCTGATATCGCTTCAAATCCTAATTTTATTACAAGGAGCAAAAATTATTTATCTGAATTTATTAAAGGATATAAAAACTTCTGGAAGTTTACTGCCATCGGTTTAGGAAGTTCATATCTTCCTGACTTAGATGAACACCGCACATTGATTGAAGCATTAGACAATGTCGTAAAAAAAGAGAACGGTTTACTTACTTACGCATCATTTGCCGGGTTAGATATTCCTTTTGATAACGATCTTGATTTATATGGTGTAGAACTAGTAGATAATTCATTGAATGAAGATACAACAAAGCTCAGATTGTTATCAGAACAACTTGGTGCAGGAAGAGTATTTATTAGTGCAGCAACTTATTTTGTGAATGCAGGGAACACAAGCGGATATGTTAATGATTATTCCTACGAAGCTCAGGCAAAATATTTTGAAGATTTTCTAGAAACTTTTTCCAAGACTAATGCAGTTGGATATTTTATTAATTCTATGTTCGATTACAGGGGTGATTATAAATCATTTCTTTCCGGCTATGATAAAAATAATGTTTATAGGATTGGACTTATTGATGAAGACAGGAAAACAGAACATCTTAGTTTCAAAGTTGTAAAATCTAAATTAAAGAGTATTGAAAGAGTAACTATTCCAATCGGAAGTAAACGTGACAAAGCTCCGGTTATATTCATTGTAATCGGTCTTGGTCTGGCATTGATAATAGGTGTGTTGGTAAATTCAGGAAGAAAATTCAGGGAAGATATTTCACGCGCGCTGTTCCGTCCGTATAATTTTTTTGCTGATATTAGAGACCAGAGAATTATATCAAGCTATCATAGCACGCTAATGGCATTTGTCATTGCAGTTGTAATGGGACTTATGGTTAGCTCCCTTCTTTATTTCCTTAGGGACAATATTGTATTTGAGAAAATCATACTTTCTTTTGGAAGCGTTTGGCTTACCGGAATAATAAGTTATCTTGCGTGGAATCCGTTTGCCACAATATTATGGTTAAGCATATCTTTTTGCGCGGTAATAATTTTAGTAATACTTGTAATAAAATTTGCTTCACTTTTTATTAAGAACAGGGTTTATCTCAGCAGCATTTATTTTGCTGTTGTATGGTCGTTTTTACCTTTTGTTTTACTTATCCCCGTCAGTATAATCTTTTATCGTCTCCTCGCTGCGAATGTAGCGAATATTTATATTTATATTGCTCTGATAATATTTGCGGTATGGGTCTTTTACCGTTTAATGAAAGGCATTTATGTTATTTTTGATGTTGCCTCGGGAAGTGTTTATTTGTACAGCATAGTGATTGTCGTATTTATTTTAACTTCCGCAGTTTTATATTATGAATTCAAAAATTCTCTTATTGATTATCTTCTGCTGACACTTAGGCAATATAAAATTTTTTGACAGGTAATAATGTATCTATCCAAACTTGAAATATTCGGGTTTAAATCTTTTGCCCAAAAGACTACAATACATTTTAACGAGGGAATAACCTCTGTTGTTGGTCCTAACGGATGTGGTAAAACAAACATTGTCGATGCTATAAGATGGTGTCTTGGTGAGCAAAAAAGTGCAGCATTAAGAAGTGATAAGATGGAGAACGTTATTTTTAACGGAACTGCTGGAAAGAAACCTATGGGAATGTCGGAGGTTTCGCTTACCATACAAAATACAAAAGGTATTCTTCCAACCGATTATTCCGAAGTGACAATTACAAGAAGGATTTTTCGCTCCGGTGAAAGCGAATATCTGTTAAATAAAAATATCTGCAGGCTTAAAGACATTACAAATCTTTTTATGGATACAGGAATTGGTGCAAATGCTTATTCTGTAATCGAGCTGAAAATGGTTGAGACTATTCTCAGCAACAAAGCAGAAGAAAGAAGAGTAATGTTCGAAGAAGCTGCCGGTGTTAATAAATATAAGTTAAGAAGAAGACTTGCGTTAAGAAAACTCGAAGAAGTTAAATCCGATTTAACAAGAGTAAATGATATTGTTACGGAAGTTGAAAAGAAAGTAAACTCTCTTGAACGCCAGGCAAAAAGAGCGGATAAATATAATAAGCTCTCTCTTACTTTAAGGGAGCAGGAACTCGATCTTTCCGAAAGGGAATTGGCTTTATTCAATAAAGAAAGAATTTCTTCAAAAGAAAAGAAAGAAGAAAATTTATCTGCCAAAATTAAAATTGAATCTAAGCTGGCTGAATCCGAATATAGAATGAAAGATGTGAAAACTCATCTTGCTGATGCAGAGGCAAAATTAAAACTTAAACGTGATGAGGTAACACAGCAGAGAGAAGAAATATTTAATCTGCAAAGACAGATCTCAGTTACCGAAGAAAAAAAGAAATCCCTTGAGGCAAATGTTGTAAGATACAGGCAGGAACTTGAGGAGTTAAAAGCAAGGCTTGAAAAATCAGGAAAGACAATTGAAGAAAGTTCCGCTGCTGTTGTGAACATTCAAAATGGAATTAATTTAAAAAATGCCAACGTAAATAATTTTGAAAAAGAGGTTGAAGAACTTAAGACAAAACTAAGTGCAAAAAGAGGAGAAGTAAAAGCTTACAACCAGATTCTTGTTGAGCAGGTTAAGGATATAGCGAACAAAGAAAATGAGCTCGCAAACCTTGAGAAACAGATCGAGTTAAAGAACGATACAATCAATAAAGCAAATAAGAAAATTGAAACTCTTACCAGTAACATTGCTAAAACAGTTGGATTTATTGGAGAGTTAAATGATGAAAAAATAAAAACCGAAACAGAGCTGGCTGATTCGGAAAAAGAATATTTAAGAAAACAAAAGGAAAAAGAAGATCTCGAAAGAGAAGTAAGTGGTTTAAAAGAAAAAGAGCTTGATTTAAAAACTGTCATCAATGGATTGAAAGATAAAATTGGATTTATCCAGACTCTCATTGATAACCTTGAAGACATATCAAGCGGTGCAAAAGCTTTGCTTGAAAATAAAGAGTGGACACAAAACGGAAGCACTCTTCTTGCTTATGCTGGTAACACGTCGGATGAATATAAATCTGCTATAGAAGCTGCCCTGAAAAATAGTCTGAATAATATTCTTGTTGATTCTCTTGATGAGTTAAAGGGAGCAATTAAATATCTCAAAGAAAATAATATTGGTAAAGCAGGGTTTTATTTAGCTGAAAGCCGAGATTCAGAAAAAACAGGATTTTTTGAAAGTATTCAGAATTACTTCATAAAAAGAAGCGGCGAAAAGTTATCGAAAGAAAATGGTTTTATTTGCTGGGCAAAAGATGTTGTAAAGACAGAAAAGAAATGGGAATCATTCTTTAATAAGATTCTTAATAAAACTGCAATTGTAGACTCCTTTGATTCTGCTTTTGTGCTGAGGCAAAAATACAAAGCATTTAATTTTACTACTCCCGACGGCGATTATCTGGAAAGTTCCGGTTTAATAGAAGGTGGCTCATTGTCCAAAGGAAGTCCTTCTCTTTTCGGAAGGAAACAATATCTTGATAAAATAAAAATCGAACTTCCGGAACGTGAGAAAGAACTGCAAAATCTGCAAGAGAGTATTAGAGAAACAGAGGATAAAATTGATAGTATAGATTTGAAAGTCTTATCCGAAGAAGGAAGAATGCTTGTTAATGATCTTGCCAATGTTGAAAAGCAGATTGCACAGTTTGAGTTTGAAAAGAAAAAAGCCACCGATGAAATTGAAAAAATCAGGCAGGACATGCATGAATTTGCAGCAGAATCAAACGGAATTGATAACGACAGAATTGTAATGAGTGAAGATCTTGATTACCTGAAAGAAAAAATGGGAGAGAACGAAAAACGGCGCGAGATTTTAGACAACGAGTTTAAATCTGTTGAAGAAG
>CAZUOC010000014.1:0-13691 GCA_964622335.1 uncultured Ignavibacteriaceae bacterium | reverse complement strand
TTCGTAAAATTTTCTACTTAAGAAATGCATTCAAAATACTTATAACAGGAAACAACTTCAGAAATATTTTGATTTTACTAAGCCGGGTACCATTGGATTAGTTGATTCATTTGGATTTGGGGACAGGATAGGATTGTCAAACCCGGCTCATATACGTTCTCTTGAAGGGAGTAATTTCAAACCAATTCTTGCACAACAATCAATAAGAGAACTTACAAGAACTAACAGAACCCCTGCCGAGGTAATGGACGCGGCAGTTTGGGCTGTATTCCAGGAAGGTTACACGGCAGGCTTTGGTGCAGATGCGGATCACCTTAAAACAATTGAAGATATTGATTTGATGATCAGCAATGGATTCAAAATGTTCACATTTGATTCCAGCGAATATGTACATAACGAGGCTGATACTTTGAGTGATAATCAGCTTGATGAAAGATTGAAAAGCATTAACTGGGAAGGTCTTGAAATAAAATACGAAAGACTTGCCGGTTTTTATCTTGATAAAGAATTTAAAATCACGGATGATTTAATCATACAGACAGATGAAATTAAATTGAAGCGAGCGCTAATTAAATACGGAGATTCACTTGCATATATTAAAAAGCTGTATAATCATATCAGAAAAAATCATGCAGACTATGAATGTGAAGTCGAAGTTTCGGTCGATGAAACAGATTCTGTAACATCACCTTTTGAACATTTCTTTATTGCAAACGAGTTAAAGAGACTGAATGTTAAAGTTATTAGCATCGCTCCCCGGTTCATCGGAGATTTCGAAAAAGGAATAGATTATAAAGGCGATCTTGAATTGTTTAAGAAAGAATATATCAAACACATTAGCATTGCAAATTACTTCGGTACATATAAAATCAGTCTTCACTCCGGCAGCGATAAATTTGGAGTTTACCGGGTGATCGGTTCTTTGAGGATTGGTGTAACGCACGTGAAAACCGCTGGAACAAGTTATCTTGAAGCTCTTAAGGTTCTTGCACTTAAGGAGCCGGCTGTTTTTAAGGAAATGCTTGATTACTGTAAAGACTTATACGATGAGGAGAAAAAGACGTATCATGTTTCGGCAGATCTTAATAAAATAAAACCTGCAAAGCAGTATTCAGATACGGAATTAATAGAATTATTCAACCAGAATGATTGGAGGCAAATACTTCATGTAACATTTGGAAGGGTTCTTACAGATAAAAAAGAAAAAAGTGAGTATATTTTCAAGGATAAATTACTTAATTGTTTAAAAAAGAATGAAGAAATTCACTACGACTTTATAATTAAACATTTTCACAGACACCTGGAGCCGTTTAACTGATATGGGAAAAGAAACAATATTAAACGAAATCTTAAAAGCAAAAGTTGTTGCTGTTCTCAGAATAAAAGAAGCAGACAAGCTTAAAAAAGTTATTGATGCAATTTATCAAGGAGGAATAACTGCTTTAGAAATTACAATGACTGTTCCGAACGCAATTCAATTAATAGAAAAGATGAGTGAAGAACTCGATAAAAATATTATTCTTGGTGTTGGTTCAGTTTTGAATAAATCCGTTGCTGAAGATGCAATAAAAGCCGGAGCTAAATATGTTGTTAGTCCTGTTTTAAAAAAAGAAATTATAGAAACTTCTCATAAATTTGATGTTCCTGCAATGCCTGGCTGTTTTACACCAACAGAAATTCAAACCGCGTATGAGTACGGTGCAGACATTATAAAAGTTTTTCCTGCCGATATAGTTGGAATGGCTTTCTTTAAAGCGGTATTAGCTCCTTTACCACATCTTAAACTTATGCCTACAGGCGGAGTTTCTTTAACTAATGTAGGGGATTGGTTAAAAGCTGGTGCATGTGCCGTTGGAATTGGATCGGCGTTACTTGATAAGAAAGCAATTGAAGATGAGAACTATTCTGTATTAACTCAAAATGCAAGAATAATAATAGAGAATATACAAAAGGGAAAAAATTAACCGAGACTCAGGAAACTTAAAGGATAATTTAATATGTACAATTTTGAAGAATTAAAAAATAAAACTTGTGTGTTAACTGGCGGTGGTGGAGTTATAGGAGCTTCACTTGCGCTTGCATTGGGTAAGGTTGGGATTAAAGTTGCTATAGTAGATATCCAGAAGGAATTAGCTGATAAAACTGCCTCTTTGGTTTTTGATGAAACTAAGACAGAAGCCATTGGAGTTTCTGCCAATGTTTTGGAAAAATCTTCTCTTGAAACTGCAAAGAAAGAAATAAACAATAAGCTTGGTCAAATAAACTTCTTAATAAATTGTGCTGGTGGTAATTCACCAAAAGCGACTACAAAGGTTGAGTTCATAGATGAAAAAACTGTTAATCAGTTAGATGATACTTTTTTCGGACTTGGTGTAGAAGGATTTCAACGTGTGTTTGATTTAAATTTTATCGGTACTCTTCTTCCTACAATGGTTTTTGCTAAAGATATGCTGGAACTTAAAGAAGGTGCAATTCTTAATATTTCATCAATGAATGCATTCAGACCATTAACGAAAATACCAGCTTATTCGGCAGCAAAATCCTCCATAAATAATTTTACGGAATGGTTAGCTGTACACCTTGCTAAAATGAACATTCGGGTGAACGCAATTGCACCTGGATTTCTTGTTACAAATCAAAACAGGTTCTTGTTAATTGATGAAAAGACCAAAGAATTAACGGAACGCGGAAAAAGAATTATTCAAAACACACCAATGGGTAAATTCGGTAATCCGGTTGATATTCAGGGAACGATGCTTTATCTTTTATCAGATTTATCAAAATTCGTAACCGGTGTTGTAATTCCTGTTGATGGTGGGTTCAATGCTTTCAGCGGGGTTTAATCTTTAAATAGAAAAAAAGAAAAAGTAAAGAATGGGTAAAAATATAATTGTTGCTCAATCGGGAGGACCCTCTCCTGTAATTAATAATTCCTTAAGAGGAATAATAGAAACCTGTAAAATGTTTCCTGATAAGTTTGGAAAAATTTATGCAGGCTGGCATGGAATAGAAGGAGTGCTTAAAGAAGAATTACTCGATCTTTCTGCACAATCAGAAGAAGAAATTTCTTTATTAAGAACAACCCCTGCTGCAGGAAGTATCGGTACCTGCAGGTACAAATTAAAAGACAAACAGCAAAAAGATTTTGAGCGTGTAATTGAAATATTTAAAGCTCACGATGTTGGATATTTCTTTTATATAGGAGGTAATGATTCTCAGCATACAGCTTTTAAAGTAAGCGAACTTGCAAAAGAAAAAGGACTCGAACTTGTTGCAACAGGAGTTCCTAAAACAATTGATAATGATGTTGGTGACAGCGAATTCAAACTAATTGATCACACGCCGGGATATGGAAGCGTAGCTCGTTACTGGTCACACATAGTGCAAAATGCAAATGAAGAAAATATGGGCTCTTCACCTGCCGATCCTGTTCTTGTTTTACAGGCAATGGGAAGAAAAATTGGTTACATTCCTGCCGCATCGCGTTTAGCTGATCCTAAAAGAGAAATACCTCTTCAAATTTATATGAGCGAATCAAAAGTTCCGCTTGAACAATTAGCTGATAATGTGAATGATCAATTACTGCAAGATGGAAGATGTATTGTTGTTATCAGTGAAGGTTTTGAAGTCGGAGATATCGGAGAAGTAAAAGATGCTTTCGGACATACTTCGTTTGGTTCCAGCAAAGTTTCTGTTTACCAGTCTGTTGTAAATTATCTTAACTCAAAAGGATTAAAAGCAAAAGGTGCCGCACGCGGACAAGTAATGGGAACTGACCAGCGCGATACAATAATTTATGCTTCTACTATAGATCTCGATGAAGCTTACAAAGTAGGACAGAAAGCGGTCGAAATTGCTATGAATGAAGGCAACGGCTGGATGGCAACCATTCTGCGTGAACCGGGATTTATTTATAATGTTAAATTCGATAAAGTACCTTTGGAGAAAGTTGCTTTAAGCGAAAGATTTTTTCCCGATAAATGGATTTCAAAAAACAGGTTTGATGTTACAGATGAATTCCTGAATTATGTAAGACCCCTTATTGGTGAAGATTGGGTTTCCGTTCCTGTTATTAACGGAAGACAGAGATTCACAAATTTAAAACTGGTGTTTGCTGATAAAAAATTACCTGCGTATACACCGGAAGCTTATTAATTTTATTCTGATTTGGAGAAAAGATGGCTGATAATCCTCATAAAATACTTGAAGAATTAAAACCTGAAAAAGAATTTTTTATCGGAATAGATTCGGATGGATGTGTTTTTGATACTATGGAAATAAAGCAGAAGGAAAGTTTCTGCCCGATGTTTATTAAACATTTTAAAATGCAGAAGATTTCCAAGTATGCACGCGAAACCTGGGAATTTGTAAATTTATATTCTACAACCCGTGGTGTTAATCGTTTTAAAGCTTTAATCAGGGCTTTCGAGCTCTTAAAAGATAGACCCGAAGTTAAAGCACGCGATATGGAGTTTTTGGATATTACTTCTGTTATTGAGTGGGTTAATAAAGAAACGAAATTAGGAAATCCTGCTCTTGAGAAATATGCTGCTGAAGTAAAGATTCCGATTATCGATACAACATTAACTTGGTCGAAGGAAGTAAATAAAATTATTTCAGAAATTGTTTATGATATTCCTCCATTTCCATTTGTAAAAGAGTCGCTTGAAAAGATGCATCCTAAAGCGGACTTGATGGTTGTATCACAAACTCCTGTTGAAGCACTTACAAGAGAATGGAAAGAACACAATATTGATAGTTTTGTAAGGTTAATTGCCGGACAGGAATACGGAACTAAAGCTGAGCATTTAAAATTTTCTGCAAAGGGAAAATATCCTCCTGAAAAAATTCTTATGATTGGTGATGCACCCGGAGATATGAAAGCTGCAAAATCAAATGGAGTTCTTTTTTATCCTATAAATCCGGGACACGAAGAGGCAAGCTGGGAAAGATTTTATAAAGAAGCTCTTGACAAATTTTTCGCAGGAACTTATTTAGGCAAATATGAGAATGAACTGATAAAAGAATTTGAAGGCTATCTGCCTGAGCATCCTCATTGGAGTAAATAATTGCTATACTATGTAAAAGGATCCGAAGCTGGTTCGTTAAGTAATTTAGAAATAGAAGAAGCATTATTTTCTGTTTTAGATAAATTAGATAAAAGAAAAAAAGTTCTTGCTGTCCCACCGGATATAACAAGATTCCATTCTAAAGCGGGGGAAATAACACAGCTCGTTTATGAATATTTTGGTAAAATTCTAACCGATATTCTTCCTGCAACCGGTACACATTACCCGATGACAGAAAAAGAAATCTCCACTATGTATGGAGACATTCCCCTTTCTCTTTTTAGGGTTCACAAATGGAAAGAAGACCTTCATACCTTTGGCGAAGTTCCTGCCGGATTCATAAATGAAGTATCGGAAGGTAAGCTTAATTTTCCTTGGGTTGCACAGACAAATAAACTTTTAGTTGAAGGAGGACACGATTTAATTTTATCGATTGGTCAGGTAGTTCCTCATGAAGTTACAGGGATGGCAAATTATAATAAGAACATTTTTGTGGGGGCAGGTGGAAAAGAAGGAATACACAAAAGTCATTATCTCGGTGCAGTATATGGAATGGAAAGGATGATGGGGCGTGCGGATACGCCGGTGAGAAAAGTATTAAATTATGCTTCGGAAAATTTTGCTAAAGAACTTCCGCTTATTTATATATTAACGGTTATCGGCAAAGATGAAAACAATCATCTTGTATTGAAAGGTTTATTTATTGGCGATGATTATGAGTGTTTCAAACAAGCTGCTGATCTTTCTTTGAAAGTAAACTTCACAATGCTCGATAAACAGTTGAAAAAAGTAGTTGTATATCTTGAGCCAATGGAATTTAAAAGTACCTGGTTAGGTAACAAAAGTATTTACAGAACAAGAATGGCAATTGCAGATAACGGAGAATTAATAGTTCTTGCACCAGGACTAAAAGAATTTGGTGAGGATAAAGAGATTGACAGGTTGATAAGAAAATATGGATATGTTACCACTCCGGAAGTCCTTGAATTTGTCGAGAAAGATGATGATCTTAAAAACAATCTTAGTGCCGCGGCACATTTGATTCATGGTTCTTCGGAAAACAGGTTTAAGATTACTTATTGTCCCGGACATATTTCGAAGAAGGAAATTGAAGGTGTAAATTTTAGTTATGCTTCTTTAGAAGAAATGAGTAAAATTTATGATCACAAAAAACTGAAAGATGGATATAACACAATGCCCAACGGTGAAGAAATATTTTTTATTTCAAATCCCGGATTAGGTTTATGGGCTTTTAAAGATAAATTTAAAAATTAATTCTTAATGGAGATATAAAAATGAATAAAGCAGATATCGGATTAGTTGGTCTTGCTGTGATGGGAGAAAACCTTGTATTGAACATGGAAAGTCATGGATTTACTGTAGCAGTTTATAACCGGACAGTCAGTAAGGTAGATAATTTCATTAACGGCAGAGGCAAAGGAAAAAACTTAATCGGTACACATTCAATTGAAGAATTGATAGCCAATCTTAAATCACCCAGAAAAGTCATGTTGATGGTTAAGGCTGGAAAACCCGTAGATGATTTTATAGAGTTGTTAGTTCCTCATCTTGAAAAAGGAGATATAATAATTGATGGCGGTAACTCTCATTTTCCTGATACAATAAGAAGAACAAAATATCTTGAAGGAAAAGGATTGTTATATATAGGAACCGGTGTTTCGGGTGGTGAAGAAGGTGCGTTAAAAGGTCCTTCTATAATGCCCGGAGGTTCGCCTCAGGCGTGGCCGCACCTTAAACCGATCTTTCAATCAATTGCTGCTAAAGTTGAGGACGGTACCCCTTGTTGTGATTGGGTCGGTGAAAATGGTGCCGGACATTTTGTTAAAATGGTTCATAACGGAATTGAGTATGGCGACATGCAGCTTATTTGCGAAGCTTACCAGATTATGAAAGATCTTCTTGGTCTAAGCTATGAGGAAATGCATAGTGTATTTGAAGAATGGAACAAAGGAGAATTGAACAGTTACCTGATCGAGATTACGAGAGACATTCTTAACTTCAAGGAAAATGGTAAACCTTTAGTTGAATATATTCTTGATACAGCAGGACAAAAAGGAACAGGTAAATGGACAGTGTTTGCATCTCTCGATATCGGTGCGCCGTTAACATTGATTGGCGAAGCAGTTTACGGACGAACTCTTTCTGCATTAAAAGAAGAAAGAGTTGAAGCTTCAAAAATTCTTACAGGGCCAAAACCGAAATTTGAAGGAGATAAAAAGCAATTTATTGAAGATTTGATGAAAGCATTGTACGCTTCCAAAATTATTTCTTATGCCCAGGGTTATGTTTTAATGCGTGATGCAGCAAAAGAATATGGATGGAATTTAAATTATGGCGGCATTGCTTTAATGTGGAGAGGCGGCTGTATAATTCGTTCAGTATTTCTTGGTAAGATTAAAGAAGCGTTTGACAAAAACCCTCAACTTTCTAACTTATTGTTAGATCCGTTTTTTAAAGAAAAGATAGAAACTTCTCAGGAATCATGGAGAAAAGTAGTATCAACTGCAGTACTAAATGGAATCTGGGTTCCTGCTATGTCAACAGCGTTAAACTACTTTGATGGTTTCAGGAATTCCAGGTTGCCTGCTAATTTACTACAGGCACAAAGGGATTATTTTGGTGCCCATACTTATGAAAGAGTTGATAAGCCCAGAGGTGAGTTTTTCCACACAAACTGGACAGGGCATGGTGGTTCAACTGCTTCATCAACATATAATGTCTAAAAATTATATATAGATTTGAATAAAATTTAGTAAGGAGAAGGTAAGATGGAAGTTCGTTATTCACCCAATCAAAACGGATTTAAAAAATTTACTACCGATGAATTAAGAAAATCATTTTTGATTGAAAACCTTTTTCAGAAGAATAAAATTCCGATGGTTTATTCCGATATAGAACGTTCAATTACGGGTTCTACTGTTCCTTCGGGAAGAACACTTAAATTAGTTGCTACAAAAAAAGAGATGGCAGCAGACTATTTTGCTCAAAGACGGGAAATTGGGGTAATTAATATTGGTGGAAAAGGTTCAATTACTGTTGATAAAAAAAATTATCAAATGAATAACAGGGACGCACTTTATATTGGTCGCGGATCAAAAAATATTGAATTCAAAAGTGCCGATTCAAAAAAACCGGCAATGTTTTACTTTGTAAGCTATCCGGCTCATACTGGATATCCCACGAAACATATAAAGTTTTCACAATCTACTCCTGTTAACCTGGGTTCCGATGTTGAATGTAATAAGAGAACTATTTACAAATATATTCATCCGGGTACGATGCCAACCTGCCAGTTGGTAATGGGGTTGACAGACCTAGAAGAAGGAAGTGTTTGGAATACAATGCCTGCACATACACATCAGCGGCGCTCCGAAGTTTATATGTATTTTAATATTAAACCTGATTCTTTTGTTCTTCATCTACTTGGAGAGCCAACAGAAACCCGTCACGTTATTATAAGAAATGGGCAAGCAGTTTTATCGACAAGTTGGTCAATGCATACCGGCTGCGGAACAAAAAATTATTCGTTTATCTGGGCAATGGGCGGTGAAAATCAGGAGTTCGAAGATATGGATCATATACCGATGAAAAATCTTAAGTAATCTGATATCTAGCAATTTTTTTAGAAAATTTGTGGAGAAAAAATGATTTTAAACAAATTTAGTTTGAAGGGTAAAACCGCACTTGTTACCGGCTCTAATCAGGGAATAGGGCAGTATTATTCTTTAGCACTTGCAGAAGCAGGGGCTGATATTATAGGTGTTTCATACGTAAGTGATTTTGAAGAAACGGAAAAGATGATAGCAGCGACCGGGAGAAAATTCAAATCTTATGTAAGTGATTTCTCCGAAAGAAAAGATCTCTACAAATTTATCGAACAGGTAAAATCTGATTTTCCGAGAATTGATATTTTAGTAAACAATGCCGGAACAATTCTTCGCAAACCGATTGCAGAACATCCCGATGAATACTGGGATAAAGTAATCGAAATAAATCTTTCCGCCCAATTTGTTCTTACCAGGGAGATCGGTAAATCTATGATTGAAAACGGTTATGGCAAGGTTGTGTTTATTGCTTCGTTACTTTCGTTCCAGGGAGGTATTCTTGTCCCAGGTTATTCGGCGTCTAAAGGAGGAATTAAGCAGCTTACAATGGCTTTTGCTAATGAATGGGCATCGAAGGGCATTACTGTAAATGCGATAGCACCCGGCTATATTGCTACTGCTAATACAAAACCTTTAAGAGATGATCCTGTTCGTAACCAGGCAATATTGAACAGGATTCCTGCCTCTCGGTGGGGAACTCCTGAAGATTTAATGGGAACGGTAGTATTCCTATGTTCCGATGCTTCTAATTATTTAAATGGCAGTGTTGTTACAGTCGATGGCGGCTGGATGGGAAGATAAAAGCTGGAATAATTGATGGATAATTATTAAAGAACTATATTTATCTATAATAAAGAAGAGAACTATATGGAAACTATCAGTAGTGCACTAATAGACAAATCAAAAATTAAGATATATATCTTCGATTTAATGGCAGTAGCTGCCATTTATTTAATACCTTCTCTTTCACATTTACTTAATTTTCCGGTTTACTTAATTGAACCTATGAGACTGGTAATTATATTAGCTGTTGTGCATACTTCCAGAGCCAATGCTTTTACAATTGCAGTTACTTTACCCCTTTTTTCTTTTTTGATTTCGTCGCATCCATCTTTGGTAAAAGCCAGTTTGATGACAACCGAACTGCTGTTGAATGTATTTTTATTTTTTGTGTTGTATAAAAATTTCTCTAATAAATTTTTAGTGGCTATTACCAGTATTTTATTAAGTAAGATTTATTATTATTTGATAAAGCTTTTTCTTATTAATTTTGCTCTACTGGGTGGAGATTTGTTTGCAACCCCGATTTATATCCAGATAATTATGACAATGATATTTAGTTTGCACTCAGAAATAAAAGGGAACTTCAATAGTAATGAGATATATTTCAAACTTGACTTTATTGTCAGGATTGAATAATATTTGATTAAAGAAATTCTGATAATTGAAAAATGACTAAAAACAATAAATATTTTGCTGCATGTTGTTGCTGTTGTTGTAATACCTGCTTATCTAAAGCAGCGGAATATTTTATGAATTTAAATAGAACTTAAAGAAAATTTCATATAAGATATTAAGAACCCGCTGCTTGAAACAGCGGGTTTTTTGTTTTAAAGAATTCTGTAAGAGAATATTAATTGAGTTTCCAAATCTTATTCAAGGAGAAAAAATGTCTGCAACTAATTTAACAGTTGGTAAGTTAACTGAAGAAAAAATTGACAAGTCAGCTTTAAGATTTAACCAGGGAGCTATAGTTATTTTAGTATCGATTGCTTTTCTTTTTAACCTGAACTGGTTGGTAGCTTTGGTTTCACTTGTTATGCTGGCAGGTACTCTATTACCTAAAGCAGGACTTTTTAAGCTAACTTATCTGTACGTTGCTAAGCCATTAAGAATAATTAAACCACAAATTGTTAAAGAGTCCAATACCCCACATCTTTTTGCTCAAGGTTTAGGTGGTGTAGTTCTGGCTTTAGCATTCTTACTTTTGAACTTCATAGATCAAAGTTTTTTAGGATGGTTACTGTCTATTGTAGTTGTTGTTCTTGCATTCATTAATCTTACTGCAAATTTCTGTGTGGGATGTTACATTTATTATCAGCTAACAAAAATTGGAATTTTCTCGCTATCCCGGGAAGCAGCATGTTTGAAAGACTTTTAGTTTTAGTTGCAGTACTCTCTGGAATATTTTTTCTCTTCAGAAGATTTTTGATAAGTAAGCCCGGCAAAGTGATTAATATTTTTTCATACATTTCTGGTTTTAATCTTAATCACAGCTTACCAACTGTTCTTTATTTCTGGACTGAACAATGTGCGCAATGTTTCAGTCAACAGAATCCGGAACTTTTAAAACTTAAACAATCTTATAAAGATTTTAATTTAATTTCTTTTAATGCTTTGAATGAAGAAAGCATTGTTAAAAAACTTAACATAAAAACAGTTCCATCAACTGCTATTATTTCTTCCGGGCAAAATGAAGTGAAGTTTGTGAACAATGGTTTTGCCGGAGAGAAATTACTCCTTTCTCAGCTGAAAGAGATTTCCATTAGTCAATAATAAAATCTCAACTCACCTTCCTAAAAGACATATTTCTAATTAAAATGGAATTTAGATAAGATGATACTGAAGCCCTTATTTATTACCTTTTTTTCAATGAAAAATTAAATCTCACCTTTTCTTTCAAACTAAATATCATTGCAAAGCATTCAATATTCAGCTAAATTAACTCTTGTTATGGAAAATATTTCTTTTGTTAAAATGAGCGGTGCAGGCAATGATTTTATTCTTTTTGATAAGAAAAATTATCCTGCTTTGAAGTTTGGTAAAGAAGTAATCCAAAAATTATGTGACCGTAGAAATGGAATAGGTGCGGATGGAATAATTACTATTTCCGATAATGGAAAATATGATTTTTTGATGGAATACTTTAATGCCGATGGTTCAACCGGATCATTATGCGGAAACGGTTCGAGGTGTGCAATAAAATTTGCAAAGATTACCGGCAGATTAAAAAGTGGAGATGTTAATTTTATATCGAACGGTAAAGAATACAAAGGAAAAATAATTAACGAAGAGAAAATAAAATTCTTTTTTAATGACATTGAAAATCTTGAGTTGGAATTAGTCATTCATGCTCATAATCAGGATTTGAAAGTAAGTTATTTAAATACTGGCTCACCACATGTAATAATCAATATTAATGATATATTGAATGGAGAGGAACAAAAGCCAGTTATTAAAGACATTGATGATGTCCCTGTTTTTGAAATTGGAAAAGAAATAAGATATTTAAAAGAATTTTCACCCGGTGGAACCAACGTTAATTTTATTATGATTAGAGAGAATAAAGTTTATATTAGAACCTATGAACGTGGTGTCGAGAATGAAACTCTTGCATGCGGAACGGGTGCTGCTGCTTCTGCAGTTATTGCTTCATTAAAATATGGAGTTACATCTCCGGTTAGTTTAGTAACTAGAGGTGGCGATGAGTTAATCGTGGATTTTATTTTACAGGATAACAAGGTTAGGGGGCTAGCACTTACAGGACCAGCAAAAATTATTTTTACAGGAGAAATTTCGGAAAAAGTTTTTTCATAATTATTGGAGTCTAAATGTCTAAAGTTATATTTGCTATTCAATACGAGATTGATGGAAACAAAAGAGAAGAGTACATGGCTTTAATCAGGGAATTAAAAACTCTTCTGTCTGCTGATGGCTTAGAGAATTATGCTGTGTATGAAGTAAAGGGAAAACAGAATCATTTTGAAGAATTGTACACTTTTAATTCTCCTGAAGCTTACGAGAATTTTGATGATAACCAGAATGAAAGATTAGGTATCCTGTTAACCAAACTCAGCGATATGGTAAAAGGCAACTCTATGAAATATACTACCTTAACTGAAGTGATTGAATAGTGTTCATTTCTGAATGGAGAAAAAAACCAACCTGATTTGTTTTAAATAGGGAAAAAGTTTTTCCTCCCACCAAAAGATTTGTTATTGATTTGGTTATGATATGACAAAAAATTTGCACAGAGTATATATCGGATTTTTTTTCTTAGTTGGAATATCAACAGTAATTTTACTTACTGTAAATGGATATAATTATTATATAACTCCCCTCGAAGAACGTTTCTTTGATCCTAATAATGAAATGCTTAAACCAAGCGGAGTTATTGGGCATGGTGTAGGAATTTTGGGTTCTCTTATGATGATCTTCGGGGTTGCTTTGTACATGCTAAGGAAAAGAGTAAGAAGATTCTTTAAAATGGGTTACCTTAAGCACTGGCTTGAGTTTCACATATTTCTTTGTACTGTAGGACCAATTCTTGTTTTGTATCATACAGCTTTCAAATTTGGTGGTATTGTTGCAATAAGTTTCTGGAGTATGGTTGCTGTAGTATTGAGTGGAGTGGTAGGTCGTTTTATTTATGTTCAGATTCCGCGGACAATTCAGGGCAATGAACTTGATATGAAACAAATTTCAGAGATGAGTTCTGATATTTCTCAACGGTTATCCCGTGAACTTTTTAAGGGGGAAGAAATCGTGTTAAAAATAGAACAACTAACGAGCGTAGATTATAAAAAAAACATTACGTTGGGGAAAAGTGTTTTATTCATCTTTAAAGATTTTTTTAATGTAAGATCTGCTTTAAATCAATTAAAGAAAGAGATGCATAAGATTAATATTTCCGGACTAAAAGTTAAAGAGATATTAAAATTAGCCAGATCAAAAATGATTCTTGCAAGAAGAATAACAATGTTAAGAACTATGCAAAGATTGTTTAGATACTGGCACATAGTGCATTTACCTTTTGCTATTACTATGTTTGCTATCATGTTGATACATATTGCAGTAACGATAATTTTTGGTTACAGGTGGATTTTTTAGGAGGATAAAATGAAATTAAAACCAATATATATTTACAGTGCGGTTGTAGTACTTGCAATTATATTTCTTGTTTTCTTTACTTCCAGGCATGATTCTAATGTCCCGG
>CAZUOC010000013.1:0-14969 GCA_964622335.1 uncultured Ignavibacteriaceae bacterium | reverse complement strand
CACAGGTTATTCATCTTAAGAAACAAAACAAAAAACAATCTGTAATTTTATTCCTTTATTAAGTGAAGAAAATTTCGAACAACTAAAGCGTGATCTATTCCAGGTTAAATTCCTTAAGAAAAGAATAGAGATAAATAAAAAGCCAGGTGAACTGGTTGCTGTTGAAGCTTCATTCTTTTTATCTGATAACGAAATTTCAATTTTAATCTCTTTCTTCTCAGTTTCGGAACAAGAGAATAAAGAAATCAAATTAACTGCTCTTGAAGAAAACTTCAGAAATCTTGTTACCCAATCGAATGAAATTATAATACAAGTGGATGCAGAGGGAAATATAAAATATGTGAATCCTACATTTTATTCTCAACTTAGTTTTGCAGAAGGTGAAGTAATGGGGAAACCTCTTTCAGATTTTATTTATCCTGCAAATCAGGACATGCTAACGCTGTTTGGGCAAAGAACAAAAAGCATAGAACTTCAGTTATCTGGCAAACATGGAAACAGGATTAATTTTATTGCAAATGTAACCCAGGTTAAAAGTGAAGATGTTGTAAGCGGGTATAATATTTATCTCTCTGATTTTTCCGAAAAGAAAGAAGAAGAAAAAAATCTTTCCTTTTTCAAATTTCTTTTTGAAAACACAAAAGAAGCGATTGCAATTGAGAACAACAGCAAAATAATTATCGTGAATGATGCTTTTTCAAAACTTTATGGGTACTCTTCAAACAATGAACTAACCGGAAAAGATTTTCTCGATTTTGTTTTAGCTGGTGACGCTTTGCAGGTTGCAGAATTTCTACAAAATGTGAACAATAGAAAGGAAACCCCCGGAATTTTTGAATTTATGGGAAAGAAAAAAGATGGTGCTACATTTAATTGCGAAATGTCTCTTTCCTCCTTTGTAACCGAAGCGAAAATATACCGGATACTTATCAACCGCGATATATCGAAAAGAAGACGTGCACTGCAAAGAATTCGTGAATCCGAAGAAAGATACCGTAACTTAATTGAAAGTATCGATGACTTTTTATATACATTCGAAAGACAGGGAGGAAGATTTTTTAAACCCGTTTTCTACACTGCTTCCGTAGAAAAAATAACTGGTTATACGCAGGCGGAAATGCTGAAAAGTCTTAAGCAGTTTCTGAAAATAATTCACCCGGATGATTTTGCTTATGTAAAAGAAAACCTGAAGAATCTTATTAAAAGCAAAACCCGAACTTCAGCGGAAATCGAGTTCAGGATAATAAATAAGCAAGGAAACATGCTTTGGGTAAGAAACAAAATAAAAACTATGCACGACGAATATGGAGGTGTTAAGAAGGTTTCTGGTTTAGTAAGCGATGTAACTTTAAGGAAAAAAACTGAATCCGATTTGCAAAAATCTACCAGTAATCTTGTCAAGCTGAATGAAACCAAGGACAAATTTATTTCTATAATCTCTCACGATTTAAGAACACCATTCAGTTCAATTCTCGGTTTTACAGATCTTATTCTTAATGATGAAACTCTGACACACGATGAAAGTAATCAGTATGTTCGTTATATCCAGGAATCGTCGAACGCAATGTTATCGCTTGTTAATTCTCTGCTCGATTGGACAAGACTGCAAACCGGAAGAATTCGTTTCGAGCCTCAAAGAATAAATGCATCCGAATTGATTTCTAAATCAATTCGTGCCCTTGCCGGAACTGCTTTTCAGAAAAATATTACTATCAACTCAAATGTACCGGATGATATTTTCATCTATGCTGATGCTGATCTTATAACACAGGTCTTCAATAATCTTATATCCAATGCAATTAAGTTTACAAAAGAAACCGGAACTGTAACTATTTCGGCGAAGCCTTCATCTCATTTAAGATTTTTTGAATTTTCTGTTAAAGATACTGGAACAGGAATAAAACCTGAAGACAAGACAAAGCTTTTCGGAATAGATAATAAATTTACTACAGAAGGAACTGCTGGTGAAAAAGGAACAGGACTCGGACTTTCACTTGTAAAAGAAATTGTAGAGAAACATGAAGGAACAATTAAAGTAGAAAGCGAATATGAGAAAGGATCTGACTTTATTTTTACTTTGCCTGTTGCTTCAGCAAACATTTTGCTCGTCGATCCGAAAATCACAGATAAAATTCTTTATTCGAAAATATTGAAACACATTACATCCGATTATAAAGTTGAAACTGCATCGGATGGAAAAGAAGCACTCGATAAAATCTTATCATCAACTTATGCTCTCGTTATAACGGAACACAAATTGCCTTTAATGACGGGTTATGAACTTGCACTTGAAATAAAGAAAGCAGATATAAAAATGAAACCGCCCGTTATAATTTTAAGCGGCTCAATTGACAGGCAAACAATTGATGATTACAATGAAATAGGAATTCGTAATGTCTTTCAAAAGCCTGTTGATCTTAGCAGCTTCAAGAATGCCGTTGAGAAGTCTCTGAGAGAGGCTTTAACAAATAGTTAAATAAAATCCCTCCCGTCCTCCCCTTTAGTAAAGGGGAGGCGAGGTGGGGTTAATTAATTACTCGCCTCAACTCTTTGTAAAATTTGTTGAAGCATTGTTTCTCCCCAATTGGGATGAATGCTACTTTCGGGTTCAAAGCTCTTAAACTTTTCCTCTGCCTCTTTCAAAATTGGAAGCGCTTTTTCTTTACCTCCGCCAAATTGTGCAGGAGTGTTCAACACACTTTGTCCATTAAGAAAATCTGGACGGGGATTTGTTGGATCCAATTCCTTAGCTTTATTCAGATAGTTTGATGAAAGTTGTCCATACTTCATCCACCTGTTCTGGGGATCAACAACAAGTTTTCCTTGCGCAATTAAACCTCTTAAAGTATAAATCTCGGAATTGTCAGGTGCAAGTGAGTCGGCAACTGAAATTAATTGCTCAGCTTTATCGAGATAGATATCTTTCATTTCAACAACAGTATCCATAAAACTCGAAATTGTTAAGAGATATACAGAATAATAATATGGCAACCACTTGTCTTTTTCGGCATTAGCAATTCGTTCAAAATTATTTTCAATAACCTGGAAAGAAGTCAATGAGCTTGCCGTATCAATCATAGTTAAATTCTTCTCCATTGCTTTTACATATTTTTCATCCTGGGCATTCGCGTTAAATGACAATATTAATAACAAAACAGGTAATAATATTTTTTCCATCGGAAGGTTCCTTTATAAATAATTAGTTGATGACTTAATAATTGAAATTCTTTAATATGGATTATCTTGCCCAAGTGAAATAAATATACCGAGAAAAGCTGAACGTAAAGTAGTGGGAACAATGGCTTCCTTGTAGCTTCCATCATTCGAGTACCTGTAACCAAATACATTATCGAAACCAAGCACATTTGTAACTGAAAAATAGACAACTGTAAAATTACCAAACAAGTTTATTAGATAACTTGCATTAAAGCTAAGATTATTATAGTTCTTCGTTTTGTCTCCGTTAAAAACAGGATTGTTTGGATTGTAATATGGTCTTCCAGTTGCAAAAGAATATGTAAAACCCAAATAAGTTGTTATTTCTGGCACCCATCTTTTAAATACTATTGATAAAGTATGGGGAGTTGCAAAAGTCGGTTGAGCCATACTTGTAAAATCATGGTAATTTCTTTTCGTATCTAAATAAGAATATGAAATCCAGTAATCTGCCAAACTAAAAGTTTTTTTATCTCTCCAGAAAATATCGATCCCTTTTGCATAACCCGACCCACTGTTATCATAAAGAGGATAGGAATTATCCATTGGAAAAGTAACCTGCTTAACAAGATCATCATATTTTTTATAATAGCCTTCAATCCTGAATGTATAAAATTCATCCATGTATTGATAATTAAGAATGTAATGAATTGCCTTCTCAAAGCTCAACGACGAAGAATTACTGTAAAGAAAATCTTTTTCGGGAGTTTCATAAAATTGTCCGTAAGCAAAGTTAAATGTGCTTCCTTCTCCTACTTTGTAAGCAAGAGCAGTGCGGGGTGCAATATTGGTTTTATCAATTGCATTATCTTTTTCAAAACGTAAACCAATTCTCGCAGCAATATCTTTAGTAATGAAAAGTTCAGTCTCTGCATAACCGGCATAAAAATTATTATCGAGTTTTCTGCTGTACTGGCTATAACTCTCGTTTATTTTTAGATTATGAAATTCTCCTCCAAAAGTAAGAGAGGAATTTCCAAATATGCTTTTGCTTAAGGTTACTTTTGTCTGGGCAAGTTGTTCTCTCGAACCAATCAAAGTATCGGCAAGATTAATATCTTTAAAATCTTTTGAATAAGAAACTCCTGTAAACAACGTCCAGTCATCGCCCAGAATTTCATTATAACTTCCATTTAAATAAATGTTATCATCCTTAAGTGAAAACTGATCTTTGTACTGTGGATTTTCAATATCATCAACATTTAAAGCTTGATGGCTGTTTGAATAGGTTGAATAAAATTTTAGAATTCCTGTCTGTGAAGTTTTTTGTCTGAATATAATTGAACCATCGATTCCATAAGGTGGAGTTGTCCAATCTGTATTCTGTTCTTGAATTTGAAAATAAGGTTTGAGATTATAGTAATTGAATTCGCCGGACAAAGAAGTATTTTCCCATCTTTGAGTATGAGAACCGCCTATTCCCAAAGCCATAATATTAATTGAAGTCTGTGTAGATGGAGCTAAATCCTGGCTGTTAAGAATTAATGCTGATGATAAAGCCTGACCGTACTGGGCGGAATATCCCCCCGTGCTGAAAATAGTTCCTTTAAAAATGAAAGGAGAAAATCTTCCTCTTGCAGGAACATCCGGAACACTCGAGTTATAAGGATTCTCTACAACCATTCCATCGATTATTGTTTTCGCTTCCGCAGCAGAACCGCCGCGGACAAACAAGCCTTCTGTTTCTCCTATTGTCTGTGTGCCAGGCAAAGTTTGAAGAACTCCGTAAACATCTGCTTCCGCACCTGCTGTTGTTACAACATCCAGAGGTTTTAATATTACGGATTTCTTTTCATCGCTTGCTTCAAAAGAGCCTGCGGAAATAACAACCTGGTCAAGTTCACTTGCTTCTTCTTCAAGAACAAAATCGACAGTTATAGGATTTCCATCGAGTGTAATTTTTTTCTGCTGGGATTTGTAACCAATAAAACTCGCAACGACTGTTCCTTCCCCTTCTTCAGAAGTAGTAAAAGAATAATTGCCATTTACATCAGTTGAAACTCCATCATAAGTATCTTTAAGAAAAACATTAGCTGAAGGAAGTGCTTTCCCATTTTCAGTCGTTACTTTGCCTGATATTTTTGTTTGTGAAAGAGAAATATCAATTAAACAAAAAAGAAAAAGTAGAAACAACTTCATACATCACCTGAAATTTGATAATGCTTAACTTAAGTTATATGTATCAGCTATTAAACTAAAATTCGGCGAGTTGGGGAGATTAGTCGGTGAGCTAACAAAATATTTAGCCGACTTTAATCCCGTTTTTCCCCAAGTCCATGTTTTCTGAACAACTCGGAATATTTTCTAAATACAGAAGCTTTTATTCTATCAAGCTCTTCCACAAATTCTATTAGTGTTAAGTCGCCGCCGTATTTAAAATAATAATCCGTTAAAATATGAATATACTTTTCAGTCAGTTTAGAAATTTTGTCAAAAGACATATATGTATTCTTGTCAAGCGTATCGAAGCTTGCTTCTTCTTCAGGGCGAATAAGGTCTTCATCACTTAAAGTAGAATAATCATCAACACGGCTTTCAAGTTCCCTGTGCACTGCCCAGTTAGTGGCAAGCTGAAAAAGAATTTCCACAACTTTATTTAGTTCCTGTTCTCTTTCATTTATGTAGTTCAGCTTCTGTTTGTTTTCTTTTTCAATTGAATGTGCTTCAATCTCAAATTTTTTAAGAAGCCCGGCTAGATCGGTGTGCTCTTCACTATCAGAAACCATATCCTTAAAACGAAAAACTATCTTCTCATTAAAAGCGATATCCATATCGTTGTTAATATTATTCGAGACTAGAAGTTCAATTACTTCTTCTTTAAATTCAGGATAGCGCCTGTCAAAAAATTCTTCGGTATAAGTAAAGCTGTCATCACATTCTTCGGGACTATTCAGTAAACTGACAAGATATGATCTCAGCTTGAGAAGAATAAAAAATAAATCGGGTTTATCAGGTTCCATTTTTCTAATGCAGAATGTACGAAGTAGAACAAAAATTACAAGTTAAAAATAAATATTTATTGCTTGTAATGCACTCAGAGAATGAAAAATGGTTGCTTAATAACAAATACTGATTGTAATTTTACTGTATGAATTTTAAAACTCGTCTATTTTACAGAAATCTTCTGTGTGGAATGTCCGTATTGTTTCTTCTAACCGGAGGCTGCTCGTCTACCAATTCATTACTTCTTAATTCGGCAAATCAAAAATATTCCCAGGGAGATTACTATGGAGCCATTGCTGATCTATCAAAACTTATTGAGATTGATCCGGAAAATTACGATGCTTATCTGAAAAGAGGAAAATCTTACAGTAATCTTGGAAATCATGATTATGCAATAAAAGAATACGCCAAGGCTATCGAACTAGATCATGATTCTTACCAGGCTTATTTAAATAGAGGAATTGAATACCTGAACCTTGGCAATTATAATTTAGCAATAAATGACCTTGATGAAACAATAGAACTTGAACCAAATTCAGATATTGCTTACTTCAGTAGGGGATATGCAAAAAATCTTGCTGGAAAATTTAAAGAAGCAATTAAAGATTATACAAAAGCAATTGAGCTTAATCCGGATTATACTCACGCTTATGTTAACCGGGGAAATATAAAAAGTCACCTCGATAATAATAAAGGAGCGATTGAAGACTTCTCAAAAGCCATTGAAAAAGATCCTTATGAAATTAATGCTTACATCAGTCGTGCGGGAGATAAGGCATTAACCGGGGATAAGAAAGGTGCTATCGAGGATTTTACAACAGCAATAAAACTTAAACCTGCATTTACAGATTTATATTACCAACGTGGAGAATTAGAATCTGATTTGGGATTATGTGAGCAAGCAGTAAATGATCTTTCAGTGGTGATAAAACAGGACTCAACTAATTCTGGGGCATATTATTATAGAGGTTTGTGTCTTATCAAACTCATGAAAAATGATGATGGATGTAAAGACCTGGTTAGAGCGGGAGAACTCGGTAATATATATTCATACGAGCAGCTCCAAAAATATTGCAAGTAGGCACTTGATTAATCAAGTGCCTGTACAACCTAATTATTATCAAAAAATTATTGCATTACTTAAAAAGTTTTTTTAGGTTAAAAATGTTCTTTAATTATTCTGTACCACTAACAAAACTGGAGGGTGCGTTATGGCGAGACCATCGAGTCCTTATTACTCCAAAGAGGGAAGCGTTTATCACATTTTCAGCGATTGTTCTGCTGGAAAAAGTATTAAGAAAAGACTGAAAGTTTCAGGCAAAGGCGGCAGAAAACTATGCGGCGCCTGTAAAGGAATTAAAGCAGGTAAACGTGTAAGATAAGCGGTTTGTAACAATTAATTTGTGGGAACCTGATCTGATCGGGTTCCTGCTCATTTTTTCTTTAAGACGGTTCCTGTTGAAGACTCAAGAATAATTTCTTTTGTAATTGTATCTAGAATTTTTATTCCTGATTTGTCTTTATTAACTAAAACATGCCACTTTCCTTCCGGCAGAAGAAATTTTTCTTCTTTGGAAGGATTGGCATTAAACAAAACTATAAACTCATCTCCGCTGTGAGAAAGATGAAACCCTAGGGCAAACTCATTCTCATTAGAATCGTAAAAAGTTATTTCTTCATACTTTGCTTTTCTGAAAGTCGGATATTTTTTTCTTAACTCGATTAAGCCGGTATAATAATCAACAAGTTCTTTATTAGTTTCCGCATGTTTGTAATTAATATAGTTTGTCTCATTGTCTTTATTATAAGAGTTATGATCGATCATCCCTTTCATTTCATCTTCAACATTAATGTTCTGTGGAATGACTTTACTGCGCGCAAATTCCTGTCCGGCATGAATCATTATAATGCCGCGGCTTGTAAAAAGAAACAATGCCGCTAATTTATTGAGCTTTAATTGTTGTGGGGAGAGTTTCACAAAATTATCGACATCTTTTACAATCCTGTGAATATCTGCTTCTCCCAATCCTATTCTTATAAAATCTCCAAGTGTATAACCATCATGCGACTCAAGATAATTTACAGAATGCTCAACTTTTTCAAACGAACCCAATTCATCTCTGACCAATGTACCATTAACATAGCTTCTAATCCTGCCGGGATTATTATTGTTTTGCCACCTGCCAAAAATCCATCCGTGACCATTAATTGGATTCTCACCTTTCACTCCGTTACGGATATGGTCATTCCAGCTTGCCCAACCTCTTTGAGAAAAGCCTGCAGGATCATATCCTCCACCCCATGGCTCTGCAATAAAAACAACATTCGGATTTATTTTTTTAGCTTCTTCTTTAACTTTTTCTATCGTCTTCCAGTCTATCAGCTTTGCAAGATCAAATCGAAAACCATCTATATGATATTCTTTCATCCAGTAAAGGACACTGTCAATTATTAATCTTCTCAGCATTGGTCTTTCTGTACGCAGATCATTGCCGGTACCGCTATTTTGTAAAATGTGTCCTTTTTCATCCAGTCTGAAATAGTATTCTTTGTCAATTTCTTTCAGATTTCCAAGTTCATATTCAGAAAGATGATTGTACACAACATCCATTATCACACAAATGCCTTCTTTATGAAAGGATTTTACCATGTCTTTAAAATCTTTTATCGATTTAGTATCCTTTCCATTCCATGTTTTCCATTTTATTTCTTTGACACACTCACTGTAATAAGTTTCTGGTGCAAAGAAAGCGGCTGTCATATATCCCCAATGATTTTTTTCATACGGATTCCATGTATTCGTTTTTCCATGTAAGGATTTTTTATAAGGAGCTTCTATGTTTCCAAATTCCTGGGCGGGAAGAAGTTCGACTGTATTTACCCCCAGACAGTGAATATAGTCTAATCCTCCCCGCCTATTTTTTTCAATTAAACCTTGATATGTTCCTGCATCCTTTACTTCCGAAGAAGGATGAATTGTCATATCACGAACATGCATTTCATAAATAATTAAATCACGCCAATCTCTTTTTATCCAGGTATCACCTTCCCAATCGTAATCATTTTCTTTTACAACAATTGACCTATGTGGATTGAAATAAGTATTGAAAGAAGCAACAGCTTTTGCATAAGGATCGATACAATGTATTACATGCTTTCCATGGTGCTTAACTTTATAACCGTAATAAAGTCCATATCTTTCGCCGTCAATGGAAGTTTCCCAGACAGCGTTATTATCTTTTATCATTTCGAATTCGTGACCTTTGTTGTTTTCCAGTTCATCAAAAATAACAAGGGTTACTTTTTCTGCACTTGGTGCAAACAACCTGAAATGAGTTTTACCCTTTTCTACAAATGAGCCAAGCTTCTTAGTTGAATAAAATTTATCCAATTCGTTGAGCTTCTTTAAATACTGTTCCTGTTTCTCTGTCAGATTGGATTCATCATACATACAAAAATAGATTCCTCGGAATAGTTGAGAAATTGGTAGACGGCATTAATAAAATAATATCCTCACAAATTATTATAAATTTTATTTCTAATAGTTGTTATCAGTTAATTGGTTACAATTTTGCCGTCAACAACAGGGGTTACACAAATTAATGGGTTTTGCGGAACATTGAAATTACTGAATATCTCTTCAAACAGTTCAAATTGTCTTCCTTTTGATTCAAGTCTTGAAAATTTATAGTAAGGCATAAATTTGCCACGTTTATCAGAAGGAGCTTCAAAACGGTATGATTTATTAAAATCTTCTGCGGCTTTGCTTTTAAGGAAAGCAATTTTCCTGTCATCACCTCCTTCTTTTTCATAAGCTACTGCACGAAATTCCACAACAAGTCCATCGTTTATAATAAGATAAATATTCAGAATAATTTCATTCATTCTCTTGGTTGCACTTGAATTTACACTTACGCTTAAATTTATTTTGGCTCGATCATCTTTTCCGGTCTTACAATCTCATCGAATTTTTCTGCTGTTAGTAATCCTAATTCGATTGCAGCTTCCTTTAAAGTTTTATTTTCTTTGTGAGCTTTCTTAGCAACCTTAGCGGCATTATCATAACCAATATGCGGATTTAGTGCAGTGACAAGCATCAAAGAATTTTCAAGATGTTTTTCAATGTTCTTTTTATTCGCTTCAATTCCAACCACACAATTATCTGTAAAGCTTTCGCAAGCATCTGAAAGAAGTCTGATGGAATTAAGAACATTAAAAATTATAACCGGTTTAAAAACATTGAGTTCGAAATTTCCGCTTGCACCGCCAAAGTTTACAGCAACATCGTTTCCGAAAACCTGTGCGCAAACCATAGTCATTGCTTCTGATTGAGTTGGATTAACTTTGCCTGGCATTATAGAACTTCCAGGTTCATTTTCCGGAAGATGAATTTCACCTATTCCGCAACGAGGTCCCGAACCGAGCCAGCGAATATCATTTGCTATCTTCATTAAAGATGAGGCAAGAGTTTTTAAAACTCCATGCAATTCTACCATTGCATCGTGAGCAGCAAGTGCTTCAAATTTATTTCTTGCAGTAACAAAAGGTTTCCCTGTTAACTCTGAAATTTTCTTTGCAGATCTTACGGCAAACTCAGGATGAGTATTTAAACCTGTTCCAACCGCAGTTCCTCCTAAAGCCAGTTCATATAATCTTGGAAGAACTCCATTAATTCTCTCAATCCCGTTTGTTAATTGCTGAACATATCCCGAAAACTCTTGTCCAAGAGTTAATGGGGTTGCATCCATTAAATGAGTTCTTCCTATCTTTATAATTGATTTGAATTCGCCCGACTTTTTCTCAAGAGCATTCTTCAATTTTGTAACCATAGGAATAAGTCTCCTATGGATTTCTTCAACCGCCGCAATGTGCATAGCTGTTGGAAAAGTATCATTTGAAGATTGCGCTTTATTAACATGATCATTTGGATGAACCGGTTTTTTGCTCCCCATAACTCCACCTGAAATTTCTATTGCGCGGTTGGAAATAACTTCATTGGCGTTCATATTAGTTTGTGTGCCGCTTCCTGTCTGCCACACAACAAGAGGGAAATGATCATCGAGCTTTCCCTCAATTACTTCATCTGCCGCTTCTACTATTAAACCGGCTTTTTCGGGAGGCAGCAAACCAAGGTCTTTATTAACTAAAGCAGCGGCTTTCTTTAAAATGCCAAGCGCTCTAATTAATTCGCGCGGGAACCTATTTCCGCCAATCTTAAAATTCGTTAATGAACGTGCGGTCTGTGCGCCGTAATATTTATCTTTGGGAACTTTAATTTCTCCCATGCTGTCTGATTCAATTCTGAATTCCATTTCAATTCTCTCTGATTTGAATTTTGAAAATCATAACAAGATATAATTTACAATTATTTTTTTAGAATTATGATGAATGGTAACAGAACAAGTTGTTTTACCTTGATGTCTAACAAAATAAATGAAAAATTTACAACTGAAATAATTAATGAATTTTTCCATAAACTAAAATTTTGTAGTTTTAATATTGTTAATCAAATATTGTTGAGTCTTTAATGAATATACCTGTAATCGATAAAAGTAATTATTTAAAGGGGCTATTAATAACTGCACGAAAAGATAAAAAACTCGCCGAATCTGAAAAAAAGATTATAAGACAAATAGCAGAAAGATTAGGCTTCTCATCGGATTTTTATGAGGAAACCCTTCGCAACCTTCTTGCAAATAAATATCTCATTGAAGATCCTGTTAAATTTTCTGATATAAAAATTGCCGAATCATTTGTATCGGATGCTCTGATGCTTGCGTTTTCAGATAATAAAACTCCTTCAATGGAAATAGAATGGCTCAGGAAAACTGCTATTGATAATAGTATTTCAATAAAATGGTTCGAAGAGAAAATTCAGTTTTGTAAAATTTCTCACACAAATTTAGTAATGAATGATTTTGCTCTCCTGTCTATAATATAAAGAACTGCAATTGAGAGTCACATATCTTCTGGAATGCTTCAAATCCGGCAAGGAATTGTCTATTTTAAACAAAAAAAAAGAAAGATTATTTATGAAACTTAGATTTATTTTTTCCTTCCTGTTACTCTTCTCTATAGTTGTATACTCACAGGAAGAAGCTCGCCTTTTAAGATTTCCGGCAATTCACGGAAACCAGATTGTTTTTTCTTATGCAGGTGATATTTATACTGTTTCATCATCCGGAGGAATTGCACGCAAGTTAACCAACGATGAAGGCTTTGAAATGTTTGCCAGGTTTTCGCCAAATGGAAAATGGATTGCTTTCACAGGTCAATATGATGGTAACACCGAAGTTTATCTTATACCATCCGAGGGAGGAGTTCCAAAAAGATTAAGTTATACTCCAACTTTAAGCCGTGATGATGTTTCAGACAGGATGGGATCTAACAATATAGTTATAGGTTGGAAGGATAATGACAATATTATATTGCGTTCTCGCTGGAAAGAATTTAATGATTTCAACGGACAACTCTACCTTCAACCGAGAGATGGTGGAATGCTCGAACAGCTTCCATTTCCCCGTGGCGGATTTTGTTCTTATTCTCCCGATAAAAAGAAACTTGCTTACAATCGTATATTCAGAGAATTCAGGACATGGAAGAGATACCGCGGCGGAATGGCTGATGATATCTGGATTTATGATTTTGCTACGAATAAGATTGAGAATGCAACTAATAATCCCGCACAGGATATAATTCCAATGTGGCATAAAGATAAGATTTATTTTTTGTCGGATAGAGATTCGAGAATGAATCTTTTTGTTTATGATTTAACAACAAAAGAAACGAGGAAGCTTACTAATTTTACAGACTTCGATATAAAATTTCCTTCGCTCGGCGATAACGCAATTGTTTTTGAAAATGGAGGTTACATCTACAAGTTTAATCTTGCAACAAACAAAGCAGAAAAGGTTACAATCTATTTGAATGAAGATTTTATCGGTGGCAGAGGTGGACTAAAAGATGTAAATAAAGAAGTTGCAAATTATGAGATCTCACCGGATGGTAACAGGGCATTGTTTGGAGCACGTGGCGATATCTTTACTGTTCCCGCAAAGAACGGCAATACAAGGGACCTTACAAACACAAGTGGAGTACATGAAAGAAATTCAAAATGGTCACCAGATGGGAAATGGATAGCTTATATTTCGGATGCTTCGGGAGAAGATGAACTTTATATTTTAGCACAGGATGGGAAATCAGATCCAATCCAGGTAACGAATAACGGTGAGACATATAAATATCAGATGTATTGGTCACCCGATAGTAAAAAACTTTTGTGGTCAGATAAAATGCAAAGGCTGCAATTCGTAGATATCGACACTAAAAAAATTACACTTGTCGATAAAGCTACTGCCTGGGAAATCAGGGAATACAGTTGGTCACCCGACAGCAAATGGATAGCTTATGCAATGCCTGAAGAAGAAGTAATGACAAAAGTATATTTGTATTCGTTGGATAAAGGAGAAAAATATGAAGTAACCGATGGCTGGTATTCTTCAAGCGGACCGGCATTTAGTGACGATGGAAAATATCTTTTCTTTGTATCCGACAGAAGTTTTTCACCAAAGTACGGCTGGATGGAATGGAACCATATTTATAATGATATGGACAAAATCTATCTTGTAACTCTTGCCAAGGATACCAAATCTCCTTTTGAGCCTAAAAGTGACGAAGTAGAGATTAAAAAGGATACTACTTCTAAAGAAAGCAAAGAAGAGAAAAAAGATAATAAAGATTCAAAAGATATAATGAATGTCACTGTTGACATTGATGGAATAGGCAACAGGATTTTGGAACTTCCTATTGAGGCTTCAAGTTATAGAAATGTAACCTCTGCTGAAGATAAAATTTATTATACAAGAAACGGAAGTAAGGATGACCAATCAAAATTATTAATGTTCGATCTTGATAAACAAAAAGAAACTGATCTTGGCGAAGCCGATGGTTTTGAAATTTCTGCTGACAATAAAAAAATGCTTGTCGGATACAAACATACTTATGCAATAATCGATCTCCCCTCTCAAAAGATTGATTTGAAAGATCATCTCGATCTTTCCGGTATGAAAGTGGATCTCAACCGACATGCAGAGTGGGAACAAATTTTTAATGAATCGTGGAGACAAATGAGAGACTTTTTTTATTCGCCAATTATGAACGGTGTTGATTGGGAAAAAATAAAAGAGACTTATGAACCTTTAGTAAAATATGTTAACCATCGTGCAGACTTAACTTATATACTCGGTGAAATGATTGGAGAACTTAATTCCGGGCACACTTATGTCGGCGGTGGTGATTACCCAAAACCAAAACGTGTAAAGCTTGGATTACTTGGAGCAGAAATAGTAAAGGATAAATCCGGTTATTTCCAGATCAAAAAAATATTAAATAGCCAGAACTGGAATAAAGGAATACGAAATCCCCTCACCGATATTGGTGTCGATATCAAAGAGGAAGACTATATTATTGAGATCAACGGTAAATCAACCAAGGGAATAAAAAATATTTATTCCGAGCTTGTTGATAAAGCAGATAAACAGGTTACGCTAAAAACTAATTCTGTTCCCGATGAAAAAGGAGCAAACGATAATGTGGTTGTTCCAATAGATGATGAACATCCACTTTATTATTACACGTGGGTACAGGACAACATTAAAAAGGTCAACGAAGCAACTGATGGTAAAGTCGGTTATATACATATTCCTGATATGGGAGCAAAGGGATTAAATGAATTCTCAAAATATTACTATCCGCAACTGAGAAAAGAAGCATTGATTATCGACGTAAGAGGCAATGGAGGTGGTAATGTT
>CAZUOC010000012.1:0-15028 GCA_964622335.1 uncultured Ignavibacteriaceae bacterium | reverse complement strand
AAGACGCCTTTTTTGTTTTAAACAGGACTATAATTTCTCTAATATTTTCATTGTTGCTATCTTTCAACCTTAGTATGCAACTAAAATCCACTTTAAGCGTTATACAATTAAAAGCTTGATAGAACCGGTTGAAGAAAAGCTTTTGGTTGAAAGGATCAAAAAGGATCCGAAGGAGTTCGGAGTCCTGTTCGATTATTACTATAAAAAAATCTTCGGCTACATTTTAAGAAGAACACTAAACTACGACCTTGCCGAAGATATAGTAGTGGAAACATTCTTAAAAGCATTTTTGAAAATAAATGACTTTAAATGGAAAAATATTTCTATCAGTTCGTGGCTTTTTAAGATTGCAACTAACGAGGTTAACAGCTATTACAGGAAGCAAAAGTATTCACCCACCTCGTTAGACAAGCTTTTAGATCGTGAAGGATTCGATATAGCGAATGCAGAAAGGTTTGAGGAAGAACGCGCAAGAATAGAAGAAGAATTAAAAAACTATAATGATTTTATTTTAGTCCAGCAGAAGCTTGAAAAGCTGCCTGTAAAATACCAGGAAGTAATTGCATTGAAGTATTTTGAAGAAAAAAGTATTAAAGAAATATCTGAGATTCTTGGCAAGAAGGAAGGAACAATTAAATCCTTAATTTCAAGAGGACTACAGAAACTGAGGGATTCTTTTTAAAATAGAGCTTCAGGAAGAAAATATACTGAAGTGATAAGGAAGTACAAATGGAAGAAGACGAATTTATTAATAAAATGGATAACCTTAAAAAACCCGGTTTCAGTACCAAAGAACCAAATAAAAAGTTGAAACTGGCAATTGTTAATTCAAAAAAATCCGCAGCAATGGGTGTATGGTTTCTCTTAGCTCCGTGCTACTTCTTGTTAATGATTTTTATGAAATATTATTTTAATGTAAATCTCCATGTAATCGATATCTTTGAGGATTTTATTGCAAGTATGGACAGGTCTCCGGTTACAAAGTTTATTCCGCCTTTATTTTTTGTTGTTTTGCCAATTGCAGGGATAATTATGAATTTATTATCAATAATGTTCTTCGAGTATGATAAGGAACGGAAACAAATTAATATATCGGTTAAATTAAAATTGCTAAACATTTCCTTAGTTATTTTAAGCTCTGCAATTATTTTGATTTTCGCATTTTATCTGATCACCGAAAATATACATCACTTGAACAATTAAGAGAGAGCATAATGAATTTAAAATGGTTTGTAAGGAAGGGAATTTTATTTTTTCCGGTTTCAATTATAGGCTGGCTTATTTCTATCGCTTCACTGGCATTTTGTGTTTATCTTTTTATTCATATCGACAGTCGGTCGCATTCTGCTAGCGATACGCTAATCAATTTTGTGTTTAATGCTTTATTGGTTGCTGTGGTTTATTCTCTAATAGCATTTTTTACGAGCAAAGAGAATAAATGAGATGGAAGAGATATTTACCTTTTCAATATTAGTATGTTAATGAACAAAGAAAATCGGAGTCACATCATTAAAAAAGTCCATTTATAAAATTTTGATTGATTTTTGGGAGTCTCATCTTTACGTTTCACCCTGAAGTTACAAACAACTAAATGTTAACTGAGGTGTGATATGAAAAAGGCTTTAATAATCGTCCAGAATAAAAACAATACAACCAGGAAATTTGGCGAAGAAATTGCAGCGTTCCTTCTTAACAGGGGGCTTTCCGCTGAACTTATTCCTATAAATAGTTTCGAGCCTCAAAAACTTGAGGGCGCGGATTTTTTACTTCTTGGCGGGGCAAGTAAGAAGGATAATGAATGGATAATGTTTGTAAAAAGACTTCCAACACTTGATAGTATAAAAACAGCAATGTTTAATACTTATAGATTTGTTTCCGTCGGTATGTTCAGAAGTATGAAAAAATATCTGGGAAAGAAAACAGAAAACCTTGAGTTTGCATTTAAATCAAAAGATGGTTCATTGTCTATTTCAGATAAGATTTCACTAAATGATTTTATAAAGTAGACCCACCCCTTAGTCCCCTCCCGAGAGGGGACAAATTCCTTCATTAGAGTTGATAACATTACAAATTAGAAGATAAAACCATAAAAAAGTCTCCTCCTAGGATGAGATTTAGTGGTGGGTGTATGTTAGGATAAATTTTTTATATGTTATTACTAATAACATACAGGGCTGCAATGAAAAGAAGAAAGATTATTTTTTTAAGTAATAAAGAAAGATCTGATCGTTGTACGGATTTATCAGGGAAAAATTTTCTCTTCTTAATAAACAACAGGTAAATAATTTTTAAGAAAATACTTGTTAAGCTTTGAATTAGAAGAATAAACAGGTTTATAAAAACACCAGCCATATTTTTCATTTCTACTTTAAGATCAAAGTAAATGCATAAGAGATTTTATTTTCCAATTAATTTCTCAAGATGTTCTATATATGCTTCAAATGCCGTTCTACCTTTTTGAGTTAGCATGTATCTCGAGAGAGGTTTTCTTTCAACGAAACTTTTGCTTACTGCTATATAACCAGTGTCTTCAAGTTTTTTTAAGTGAGTGCTCAGATTACCATCGGTGGCGTTAACTTTTTCTCGAAGAAATGTAAACTCAGCTTCTTCAACAGAAACAAGCACCGCCATTATTGCTAGGCGTATCCTTGAATGAATAATATCATCAAGCTGCTGATAATCGAAATCGCTCATGATTATATTGACAATTCTTTTTTAGACCTGTTATATAAAACAATTCCGGGAGTTATCTGAAAAAATATTATCATCAAAGCCATCATCAGTATAGAATAAATGCCGGGATTAAAAAACATCACTATACCGCCTAACCACCATCCGACAGATAATAATGTCAGCCATCTATCATTATAGACGGTGCCGGTAATCGCAAAAGCTATCCCCAGTACTATAGAGATTGTTGGGGAAATATAAACGCCGTGAATTGCACCTGAAAAACTTCCCCCAATACCTATTATTGTCATTGTTAAACCGCAGGAAAACCAGGTAACAGAAAGTATTTTTCCAGCAAATGTTCTTACCCTTCTTTTCTTTTGCTTATTTAAACCTGAGATTATTGAATAAATCCATCCAACTGCGATTAAAACAATCCATACCCACTCAATATATTCCCAAAATTTTTCTATAACTAAAATGTATGTTGCGATAAGTCCGATAGCTGCTATTATTCCCCAGAAAATAAAATTCATTCCATCATCAACAATTATCTTTCTACTGTCTTCCAGAACTCTCTTTATAAATTCAAGTTCGTTTTTAGCTTCGGGTTCTTTCATTTTCACCTCCTAATATAAAGTACTTTGATAAACAAAGTTAATATAATATAAGAAATTAAGGATGTCAATAGGAATTTCATTATTTCTTGTAAGAAACAGAATTTATTAATAAATTACGCTCAGTAAATGAACATTGTTTAGTGCCATAAAAAATGAGTTTAAAAGAGAGAAAACAAAAACAACAAAGTGAAATGAGGGAAGCAATTCTTTCTTCTGCATTAAAACTATTTGCTGACGAAGGATTTGAAAGTATAACGATGAGAAAAATAGCCGATAAGATTGAGTATAGTGTTGGAACCCTCTATCTATATTTCAAAGATAAAGATGAGATTTTCTTCGAGCTTCACAATAAAGGTTTTTCCGAATTCTATAAGAAACAACTTTCTGTTCAGGATATTAAAGATCCCGTTGAAAGACTAGCAGCGCATGGTTTAGCTTACGTTGAGTTTGCTATCGATAACCCGGAATATTATGATTTGATGTTTATCTCCAATTCACCCGCCAAAATGATAAAGAAAAACAAGAACTGGGAAAGCGGATTAAAAGCGTATGATCTTTTAAAGCAAAATATTATTGAAGTAAAAAAAACAGGAAAATTTAGGATAGTTGTTACTGTGGTTGCAGCATTCTCTGTTTGGTAATTTGTACTTGTAGTGTCTTCTCTTTATATAAGAGAATGAATTATTTTATTTCCTGCCGATTCTCTTAAAGATATAATTACCGGATCATTGGGATTTCTTCAGAGAGCATATTAAAAAATTTCCTTAACAAAGCATCGTCTTTGAATTTCACACTCCTTTTTAATTAAATATTTTATATTTTACTAAACAATTTCAAAAGGTAACAAAAACAGTTTTAGCGGAGAGGCTATGAAGTACTCAATTTTTATATTACTTGTTATATTTATTTCGTTTAATTGTTCTAATCAAAAAAACAGTGGCACATCAATAAAAACAGAAGAAGTTAAATATACAGCCGATGGAACAACTCTTAAGGGATTTCTTTCTTATGATGAAAATCAAGAGGGCGTAAGACCGGGAATAATTGTTGTCCATGAATGGTGGGGAAATAATGATTATTCAAAAAGACGAGCCGAAATGCTTGCCAAATTAGGTTACATTGCTCTTGCAATTGATATGTATGGTAATGGCAAACAAGCTGATAATCCTGGCGACGCTGGGAAATTTGCATCTGAGGTAATGCAGAATATGGATGAAGCTAAAGCAAGATTTGATGCGGGAGTTAATTTTCTTAAAGAACAATCTCAAACAGATACTAATCAAATAGCCGCAATCGGTTATTGCTTTGGTGGTGGAATTGTTTTAAGAATGGCTCTTATGGGAGATAACCTTGATGGCGTTGTAAGTTTTCATGGAGCTTTACCAACTGATTCAGTAAAGGATCCAAAAGATGTAAAAGCAAAATTCTTAGTATGTGCCGGTGCTGCAGATCCTTTTGTGCCTAAAGAGGTAGTAGATAAATTTAGAAAGGCAATGGATGATGCCGGAGCTGATTATAAATTTATTAGTTACCGGGGATCTTTACATGCTTTTACAAATCCGACGGCAGATAGCCTCGGTAAAAAATTTAATATTCCGATTGCATATAATAAAGAAGCCGATGAGAAAAGCTGGGCTGCAATGCAGGAATTTTTTAAAGGGTTATTTAAGTAGTAGTTTTGAGTTATTAGTTATAGGGTTATAAGTTATTGAGTTAAACACGATTATATTTGTTTAATCCACTCTTTCCATGTATCCGGTTGATAGCCGGCAGTAACAAGTCTGCCGTTGCGTACAACTGGCATCTTTAAAAGTAAAGGATCATTTAGTAGTTCTTCTTCAATATCAAAAACCATATAAGAAAGATTTCTTTTCTGATATTGTTTTCCTTCTTTATCAATTAGTTCTTCAAGCGGGATCGCATGTTTAATATTTTCAAGTTCTCCTTTTGATATTCCTTTTTCATTAAGATCCCGAAAGTGAAAAGGAATTTGTCTTTCCTTAAAGAATCTTTCTGCTTTCCTTGTATCGTTGCTGCTTTTTATTCCGAAGATTTGAATGTTCATATCCGATTAATCCAAATAAATTTCCTGTGTTCTTTTTGATCTGGGGAAGCGGCTTTTAATTCCAGCTTTCGTTACAACTGCAGTTCCTAAAACGTAATCGTCAAATTTAATAACACACTGACCCTCTTTATAAGAATTAGTTTTAATTATGCCACCCTCCATGTAGGTTTTTAATTCCCCCTGTGATTTTAGTTCTATAATATTCTTTTTGATTTCTTTTTGAAGCAGTTGTGCAGCTTGTGTATTTAAAACTATTCCACCGTTTTTATCAACAGTACCAAACTTTAATCCGATTCGTTCAAACATTCCTGGGTTTTCATCAGTCCAGCTTTTTGTAACGAAAGAAATATCATTTCTTTTTGTTATGTATTTATAGTTTGATAAGATATCAAAATCAATTCCAAAATAATCAGAAACAGATTTTAACCATTTGAAAATGTCTTTGTTGTCTTTAGATAGAAGCTTTACATTTTTCTTCGTAAAATAAGATTTTTCGGGACTTTTTGTTTCACCTGTCTTTTTCAATTTGGCTATAAAGAATCCATCTGTTCCGGTTTCCCAGGGAAAAATTCTTTTTCCTTTTTCAATATCAGAATTTAACTTTTCTCCCTTAATTGTTGTTATCCCGCTATGATTTACAACCGGCAACTCAACATCCATTAGTTCAACGGGATATTTGGAAAGAACCTTATCAATTATCAGTTCATTCTCTTCTGTTGTTAAAGTGCAGGTTGAGTAAACGATTTTCCCACCTTCCCTTAGCATTTTTATTGCGGCAATTAGAAGTTTTAACTGAAGATCGGCGAGTACATTAACTTTTTTCTCGTCCCACCATTTTGTTACTTCATCCTTTTTTTGAATTATACCGAGTCCGCTGCAGGGTGCATCGACAAGAATCTTATCAAAATAATTTTCATAAATTTTGCTTAACAACTCTCCTTTCTGATGAACAACTCCTGCATTTACAATATTCATTCTTTCAATATTATGCACAAGCGCTTTTAACCTGCTAAGCCGAATTTCATTTGCAACCAGTGTCCCTTCATTATTCATTAATTCGGCGAGCTGTGTTGTTTTTGAACCTGGAGCCGCACAAAGATCTAATATAATATCATTTTTATCCGGGGCTAAAACTATTGCCGGTAGTATTGAAGATAAACTTTGAATATAATAATGTCCAAGAATATGTTCTAAAGTTTTGCCTGTTAGTTCACTTCCTTTAGTTACTTTTAAAGTATTTGTCAAACCGGGTACTTGCTCGGTTTTTATTCCATATTTTTCATAAAGAATATTGCCAGTTTTTTCAGTTGTTGTTTTTAGCGAATTTACCCTTATAAACTGGGAAGGAGAGACATTTATAAATTCAATAAACTTAGTAAGGTTCTCTTTCCCAAATAATGACTTAACATACGACTGGATTTTATCGCTTAACTGAACCACTCTTTTTAAACTCTTACAAGATTAAGCAATTTGAAAACTTCATTAGCCACTAACTTAGAATTTTTCTGATCAGGAAAGGATTTTTTATAATCTACTTCTACGTTTTTAATAATATTATCGAGGTAAGATTCATATCTCTGAATCCCTTCCTTTAATTTATTTTCATTAACAGGCAGATGTATTATGTGAGGGGTTTCCCTGTTTGCATAAAGAATATATTTGGCTAACAGATAATTTTCGACGTGCAGTGCTGAGTTTCCTTCAGCAGTGTGTATTTCATATTTACCAAAAAATTCTTCGCCAATAAGAAGTGTTTTTCCCGGAAGTTTTAGTTCTGTATGCTCTTTAAGTTCTATGAAGTCACGGGGAAAATTTTTAATACCGTTTGAAGCAAGCTTTAATGCACTTGAGTTAATAAATTCTTTTTCACTCATCGATCACTATTTTGAAGGTGTAAGATCTTTTATGAAGCTTGTAATAGCCTTCTTTAAATCCTCAGTGTCGGAATATTTATTAATTTTTAGTAACTCGGAATGACATCCTGTAATCATTGCAGAAACATCTTTTGCTTCAGAGTTAACAAGTGCTAGTACAGGCATTTTCTTTTTATATAATGAATAAGCAATTTCAAAACCAACACCAAGACTCGCACCAGAAACTTCAGCAATGACAACTTCGCTTTTATCTATCCACTTTGTATCCCTGCTAAAAATTTCACTATCAGTTAGTAACACAGCAGGTTTAAACTCATCATTTAACTCTGAAAGTGCTGTGTGTCCTAAAGAAGAAACCTGTTTAATAATATCGAGACAATAGTTGTGGAATTTTTGATCGCCCTTTATCGGGGCTGCGCAGTAAACAATCATTTTATGAATCTAATATTTTTTTGTAATAATCTTCATAACGGGGAACGACAATATTTTTGTCGAATTTTTTTACGGCTCTCTCCCGTGCATTTTGGGAAAAGATATTATACTTCTTTTCGTTGGTTAATAATTCAATAACGTATTTTGTCATTCTATCTATATCACCAATTTCAGCAATGTAGCCGCTTTCATTGTGTCCGATTAATTCTGGTAAGCCTCCTACACTGGAGCTTACAACGGGAATTCCGCAAGACATTGCTTCAAGAGCCGCAAGTCCGAAACTCTCTGATTGTGAAGGAATTAAAAAAACATCTGATGCATTTAATATTTCTGTTAGTCCTTCCTGTTTTCCTAAGAATTTAACTTTATCAATAAGATCAAGTTGCCTTACAAGTCTTTCACATTCAGACCGGTCTGGACCATCTCCAACTAAAAGTAGTTTAGATGGTATTTCCTTTTGTACACGTTCAAATATTCTTATTGTATCGGGGACTCTTTTCACCGGCCTGAAGTTTGAAGTATGAACGAGAATCTTTTCTCCTTTTGCAGCAATATTTTTTTTGAATGAACAATCTTTTTTTGGTTTAAATAAATCGATGTCAACAAAGTTGGGAATTACTTGTATATCTTTTTCAATATCATAGTTAGTAAGAGTTTTCTCTTTTAGAAATCTTGATACTGCGGTAACACCGTCACTCTTTTCAATACTGAATTTAACAAGTGGAAGGAAAGAGGGCTCAAGCCCTACCAGTGTAATATCAGTGCCATGTAAAGTTGTGATTATTTTAATGTCAAATTTTTCTTTCAGCATTTTCTTGGCAAGATAAGCACTGCTCGCATGTGGAATTGCATAATGAACATGAAAAAGATCGAGCTTTTCATATTCGGCAACTTCCACCATTTTACTTGCTAGCGCGAGTGAGTAAAGTGGAAATTCAAAGAGAGGATAGCTGCTCATTTCAACTTCGTGAAATACGATATTCTCAACAAAATTGTTTAAGCGGAAAGGCAAAGCGTAACTGATAAAATGAACATCGTGACCGCGCATAGCTAATTCTTTACCAAGTTCTGTAGCTATAACTCCGCTTCCGCCGTACGTTGGATAACAGGTAATTCCAATTTTCATATTTGAGGTATAAACCTTTTCAAAATTATTTTATTCGGTGTGAATCCGCTCTTTTGGAAGTTTTATAAAGAAAGCAGCTTGAATTCATGAAATGAAAGATAAAAATTATTGTTATTTAAAACTATCTATTAAGAGTGACCAATAGTTGCTTCCCTTAAAAATTTTTCCGGCTTTATAAAACCAATAGCTCTCACACCTGATTTTTAACAACTGTTCTCATTAGAAAATGTTATGGTAATGTTATAATTAAGTGATAAGTAACCAATATTTAAAAATTAGGTTGAGTCCGGTAATTATAAACTTAAACCAGATTTTGTTGAATAATTAATTTCAGGAAAGGAGATGCTCATGAAAACTCATGTTTTTACGTTCGTGATGTTGTTTTTATTTGCAGCTTTGCCCGCATTGAGGGCACAGGTAGATCCCGATACAACGGAAAGGGAAAGTATAGACAGATTCAGTATGGAAGCCGGACATTTGTTTGTGCGTGATTCAGAGAATGGATTACCTGAGGCGAATACACCAGTAGATTTTGACCAGCCACCATTTATTACGGATGGGTTCGGTCCCAATGGGGAATTTATTTCATATTATAATTTTGATGTTCAACCAACAGAACCCGCACCGATTTTTGTCTTGTTCAGAGATGGTGAGTCTATGCCTGTCGCGGGTCAACTGAACATAGTTGATGATGTACCCGGAGACATTGACTACAATGATTTCTGGAGGGTTATTAAAGTAACTGTTCCGGCTAATTATGTAGCTAACACAGTAACGAGTTTAGATGAGATAACAATGGCGGCTTATCCTGTAGATACAACAGACATGATAGTTAATTGTCCTATTGTACCTGAAGGTTCCACAGCAAAACTGAGGTATGGTCAACAGGAAGATACTGGTTTAACGACGGGATGGTACAGAGGCAAGGTTATTTTTTATTTTAATTTTTCGGAGAAGGCATTAGGTGTAGATGCCCAGGGAATGGTTCCGTTATCACCGATTTATGTATCATTCAATATAAATCCCGGAGAAGAAGGAGGGGGACCTCCATCAGGATTTAAAGCCGACGCAACAGGACGGGCACATAATGTTGCAGCTTCACTTCCGGAAGATGAAGGATATTCACCATTTTGGTTGGTAAATATATATAACAATGCAGATTTTGATAATGTACACGATCTGTCATCGGCACAGGCAGCTAATTTGCTTGCAGCTAATGCTGCTAACGTTAATTGTCCTATTGTCTCGGTTGCAGTTCAGAAGGATCCTGATACAGCAGATAAAGAAAGCATAGACAGATTTAGTATGGAAGCAGGACACCTGTTTGTGAGAGATGAAATGAATATGCTTCCCAGTCCAAACGAACCGATAGATTTTGATCAGGGAGAACCCTTTGTTACTAAGGGACTAGGTCCTAACGGTGAATTAGTAGCTTATTATAATTTTGATGTACAACCAACGGAACCAGCTCCAATTTTTGTTTTATTTAGAGATGGAGAATCTATGCCCGTTGAGGACCAACTAAATATAGTTGATGATATTCCTGGTGATCTTGATTATAATGATTTTTGGAGAATATTTAAGGTAACTGTCCCCTCGAATTATGTAGCCAATACAATAACAAGTTTAGATGAGATAACAATGGCAGGTTACACTGTAGAAGCAACAGATATGCTGGTTAATTGTCCTGTAGTGCCTGAGGGTTCGACAGCAAAATACAGGCTGCATGATGATGACCCGGGATTAACAAGAGGCTGGTACAATGGAAAAGTTATATTTTATTTTAACTTTTTTGAAAAACCTTTAGCTCTTACAGGATTAAATCAGGTTCCTATTTCACCAATATATGTATCGTTCAACATAAATCCCGGAGATGAGGGAGGGGGTCCTCCATCAGGTTTTAAAACTGAAGAATTAACAGGACGTGCACATAATGTAGTTTCTACTCTTCCTGATGATGAAACATATTCTCCTTTATGGTTGGTAAATATATATGACAATGCAGACTTTGATAATGTACACGATCTGGCATCAGCACAGGCGGCAAATATACTTGCTAATGGAGCGGCGATTGTAAATTGCCCGATTGCACTAATGTTTGCCAGGATTGATAGATTTAGTCCGGAAGCAGGACATTTATTTGTTAGAGATTCTACAAATGGATTGCCCGGACCAAATGCCCCGGTAAATTTTGATCAGGGTCCTTTTATTACTAAAGGCTTTGGTCCTGCCGGAGAATTTATTTCATATTATAATTTTGATGTACAGCCGACAGAACCTGCCCCAATTTTTGTTTTGTTCAGGGATGGTGAGTCTATGCCTGTTGAGGGTCAACATAATATTGTTGATGATATACCCGGAGATGGTGACTACAATGATTTCTGGAGAGTTAATAAAGTAACTGTCCCTGCTGATTATGTGGCCAATACCGTAACAAGCCTGAATCAGATAACGATGGCAAATTACCCGGTTGAGGAAACAGATATGATTGTTAATTGTCCGATAGTATCGGAAGGCTCGACTGCAAAATTGAGATATAATGAAGAGGAAGATCCCGGACTAACAATGGGATGGTACCGGGGAATGATGATTTATTACTTTAACTTCTCAGAGAAAGCATTAAGTGTAGATGACCAGGGAATGGTCCCGTTGTCTCCAATATATGTAGCATTCAATATAAATCCCGGAGAGGAAGGAGGGGGACCACCTTCAGGATTCAAGACCGATGGTGCCGGACGGGCACATAATGTTGCAGCTTCACTTCCGGAAGATGAAGGATATTCACCATTCTGGTTAGTAAATATATATGACAATACGGATTTCGATAATGTACACGATTTGGCATCAGCACAGGCAGCTAATTTACTTGCAGCTAATGCAGCAAACGTTAATTGTCCTATCGTTTCTGTTGAATCATCTACTGCTGTTGAAAATACCAGTTCGGCATTGCCGGTTCAATACTCGCTTAGTCAAAATTATCCTAACCCGTTCAATCCTTCTACAAAGATTGATTTTACTGTCATAAACAGTGAGCGTGTATCAATAAAAATTTATAATAGCATCGGGCAGGAAGTTACCGAGCTTATAAATGAAAATCTGCCGGCAGGTTATTATTCGGTAGATTTTGATGCATCTTCACTCTCGAGCGGAGTCTACTTCTACACAATCAGAACTCAAAATTTTGTTCAAACAAAGAAAATGTTACTGCTGAAGTAATTAGTATAATTAGAGATGACATCTTTTTTAAGATGTCATCTCTTTTAATAAAAAATCATTCCTTTTTTATATCTTTCCATTTTAATTTCACATTATATAAAATATATTTTCAGTAAGATGAAATTACTTGTTATTGGCAATACTGTTGTAGATACAATTGATTTTAACGGAAAGATAACTACAAAACCCGGCGGGATTTTTTATACTGTTACAGCATTAAATAATTTTAAAGAGCTGCAAGATAAAATTTCGTTGATAACTGCTATCGACAAAAAACACTATTTTTTATTTGAGGAAGAATACGAAAAGCTTGATGAAAGAATTTTTGATAATGTAGAGTCAGTTCCAAAAGTTTGGTTAAAAGTCGAGAAACATTCGGAAAGACATGAAAAATATGAGAATATCAACCAGAATCTCTCTTTTAATATTAAAGACTTGAATTTGTACGATGGAATTTTAATTAATATGATAACCGGCTTCGACATAAATCTTCAACAGTTGAAAGAGATAAGAAAAAGTTATAAAGGAATAATTTATTTTGATGTTCATACTTTTTCACGCGGACTTGATAAAGATTTTAAAAGATATTTTAGAGTAATTCCTGATTTTAATGAATGGGCTGAGAATCTTGATATTGTGCAGGTGAATAAGAATGAACTTTTTACTTTAAGCGCCAAGAAATATGAAGAAGAAATTATTGGAGAAATGCTTGGCTATGGAATTAAGTATTTGATTGTAACACTTGAAGAAAAAGGAGCCAGGATATTCTTTAAAAAAGACAATAAAGTTAAATCAATATATCAGACAGCTATTAAAGTTGATATTAATAACAAAATTGGATGTGGTGATGTTTTTGGGGCGGTGTTTTTTTATAGTTATATTTCTCAGCGATTTAATAACATTGATAATGTTTTAAGATTAGCGAATATTGCTGCAGGGTGTATTGCTTCATATAAAGAATTAGATGAATTTATGAATTTGAAAAAAGATGTTCTCTCACGATATAATTAAAAAAAGAATACTTATCGTTGGTTCAAACGGAATGCTTGGACAAAGTTTGTGTGGGTTTTACTCAACGCAAAATAATATTCGGCTTCTCGGTTGTTCAATTGAAGATAAATCTCTTGTAAATGGCTTAGATTATATTCAATGTGATGTTACAAAGAGAAACGAAGTAAAAAAAATAATTCTCGATTTTTATCCAGACCATATAATTAATGCAAGCGCTTATACAAATGTCGACAAAAGTGAAACTGAGCGTGAGCTTGCATGGAAAATAAATGTGAAAGGAATCGAATACATTGCAGAAGCCGCAAGAGTTCTCGATGCAAGGATTATTCATATCTCTACAGATTATATTTTTGATGGCAAAGAAGGTCCTTATGCAGAAAATGAAAAGCCTAATCCACTCGGTTATTATGCGCGTACAAAACTTGCAAGTGAAAATGCCTTAAAGATGAGCGGAGTTCTCTATACAATTTTAAGAACTAATGTTTTGTATGGTGCAGACTCAAACGGCAAAACCGGTTTTGTAAGATGGTTGGTTAATGCTTTAAAGGATGGGAAAGATGTCAGAATTGTAACCGACCAGATTAATAACCCTACTTTTGTTGATGATCTTGTCCAGGCAATAAGTAAAGTTATTGAATACAATAAAACAGGGATCTATAATATTGGCGGGAAAGAATTTCTTTCAAGGTTTGAGTTCTCAGAGATCATTGCTGACTATTTCGGATTGGATAAAAGCCTGATTAAGCCGATTACAACCGATGAACTCAAACAGCCTGCACGCAGACCACTTAAATCCGGTTTAATAACACTAAAAGCAGAAACCGAATTCGGGTACAAACCTCATTCAATCAAAGAAACTTTAGCAATTATTAAGAAAGAATTATCACTTTGAAACCGCTTCTGCTTTTTTTCTTATCATTTTTATTTTCATATACTCAAGCCAACTCACAACCTAAAATTCCCGAATGGGCAAAAGGGATAGTTTGGTATCAAATCTTTCCCGAAAGATTTGCAAACGGCGATACAACAAATGATCCTGAAGCATTTAAGGTTTTTATTAATGCAAAGACAATTCCTGAAGATTGGCATGTAACCAAGTGGACGAGCAATTGGTTTCATGCATCCAGATGGGAAAGGGAACTTGGCGGAGAAGTTAGAGATCACCTTTATGACAGAAGGTACGGCGGAGATATCCAGGGAATTATTGACAGGCTCGACTACCTGAAAGAACTCGGCATCGGCGCAATTTATCTTAATCCTGTTTTTGAAGCAGTGTCACTTCATAAATATGATGGTTCAACTTATCACCATATTGATGTTAACTTTGGACCGGACCCCGAAGGTGACAGAAAATCAATTGCTTCCGAAACGCCTGACGATCCTTCAACGTGGGTTTGGACTTCAGCAGATAAATTATTTCTTAAGTTGATTGAAGAAGTTCACTCAAGAGGAATGAAAATTATAATTGATGGTGTTTTCAATCATACGGGAGTTCAATTCTGGGCTTTCCAGGATATTGTTAAACATGGAGAAAATTCAAAATACAAAGACTGGTACGTGATAAACTCTTTTGACGATCCTTCGACAAAGGAAAATGAATTTGATTATAAAGGATGGTGGAATGCAAAATCACTTCCCCAGTTTAACAGAACAGAAGATGATTTGTATCCGGGACCGAAGCAATATATTTTTCATTCAACCGCAAGATGGATGGATCCTAACAATGACGGTGATCTTTCGGATGGAATTGACGGCTGGAGACTTGATGTCGTAAAAGACGTGCCCGCCGGATTCTGGAAAGATTGGAGTAAGCTTGTAAAATCAGTAAATCCTGATGCCTTTATTGTTGGAGAATTGTGGGAACTTTCTCCCGATTATATCTCTAAAGAGGAAGTTTTCAACTCGTTAATGAATTATAATTTTGCTTATGCTGTGAATGATTACTTTATAGCAGATAAAAAGAAAATTAAAGCGTCAGCCTTTATAGACAGCCTGAAAAAAATTGATAACACAT
>CAZUOC010000011.1:0-15101 GCA_964622335.1 uncultured Ignavibacteriaceae bacterium | reverse complement strand
ACCTTAATTGATGAAGTGACTACTGCACTTACAGATATAATTACACTTCGCAAAAAAGAACATGAAATCTCCAACATTTTGACAGACTTGAAACTAAATGATGAAGAAAGAAATGATTATATAAACCAGCTTGGTGAAGTTCATCATAGGCTCGAAGAGTTAGATTCATACAGTGCTGATTCAAAAGTTGAAAAAATTTTAACAGGTCTCGGTTTCAGTGAAACTGACTTCGCCAAAGCTACAGAAACATTTTCAGGCGGTTGGCAAATGAGAATCGCTCTCGCAAAAATTCTCGTCTCACAAAACGATATTCTTTTATTAGACGAACCTACTAATCATCTCGATCTCGATTCCCTAGAATGGCTGACTGATTTTCTAAAAAATTACAAAGGAGCGTTAGTTATTGTTTCTCATGATAAGCACTTTGTGGATGAAATAACAAACAAAACTCTCGAAATCTATCTTGGGAAGTTCAGTACTTTTAAAGGAAATTATACTGCTTACCTGAAATACAAAGAAGAAAGAGATGAACTTCTAAGTAATCAATACGAACAACAGCAAAAAAAGATAAAAGAAACCGAGAGGTTTATCGAAAGATTCCGTTACAAAGCTACTAAAGCAAAACAGGTTCAAAGCAGGATTAAACAATTAGAAAAGACTGAACTGGTTTCTTTACCGGAACAAACGGGAAAAATAAGAATAAATTTCCCTGAACCGCCACCGAGTGGAAAAATTAATATTGAGTTAACGAATATTTCCAAATCATATAATGAAAATCATGTATTTGATAATCTGAATTTTGAAGTTGCCAGAGGAGATAAAATAGCTTTTGTAGGACCAAACGGAGCTGGTAAAACCACTCTTGCAAAAATAATCGCTGGTAAAACTGCAATTGATTCTGGTGAAAGAAGAACAGGACATAATACTGTAATTTCATATTTTTCACAGGATATTGCAGATGCTCTCGATCCTGAATTGGATCTTATAGAAACTCTTGAAGAAACCACTCCTGATAAAAATCCTGTTTATTTGAGAAATCTTCTCGGATCCTTTCTTTTTTCAGGTGATGATGTTTTTAAGAAAATCAGGGTTCTATCCGGAGGTGAAAAAAACAGGGTTGCGCTTGCAAAGATCTTTCTTACACAATCAAACCTGATTGTTTTGGATGAACCTACAAACCATCTCGATTATTCATCAAAAACAGTTTTGCAAAAGGCTCTGCAGAATTTCTCAGGTTCCCTCATTCTTATTTCCCACGATATTGATTTCCTTAGACCAACTGTTAACAAAGTAGCTTACATAAGAAAAGGGAAAATAAATCTTTTCCCTGATGGTATTGATTACTTCCTTTCAAAAAGATTAGAGTTGCAGGAAAATGAGCAAACAATTAAAAAAGAAATCAATGAATCTGAAAGCATTTCGAGAAAAGATCAGAAAAGAATTGAAGCTGAACTAAGACAGAAAAAATACCAGGCTACAAAAGATCTTGTAAAAAAAATAAAATCATTTGAAATAAAAATTGAAGAACTTGAACAAAGAGAAAAAGAACTCGAAGCTGAATTATTAAATACAAATTTATATCAGAATCCGGAATTAATGAGAGAAAAGAATTCGGAATTTAATAAAGTAAAAAAGGAACTTGAAGATTTAATAAAAGAATGGGAATCCAGTTCAGCAGAACTGCAAAGAATTGAAGAAAATTTTAATTAAACTTTTACTTTAAGAAATTCTTCGGCGAGTGCTATTCCTCCGAACAACGCCGCATCATCACCTAAATGTGAGACTACAATTTTTAATCCCTTAGCTGATTCTTTCAATACACTTTTTGAAAAGGATTCTTTTATTTTCGGCAGCATAAATCCGCCCATCGCTTCCACTACCCCGCCGCCTAAAACTATCGTGTCAACGTCAAGCAGGTTAGCTATGCTTGCTAAAACAGTTCCGATAACTTCGCATCCTTCAGACAATCTTTTTACAACGACCGGATCATTTTGTTTAACTGCCTGGGAAAGGGCTTTACTCTTTATTCTCTCCTTTGATTTTACATATTTCTTTAGGATACTTCTTTTGCCTGATTTTATATCTTTTAAGATTGCCTTTACGATCGCGGTCCTACTCGCAACAACTTCAAAGCAACCGTGGTTACCACATCCACAAAGAGGACCATCTTTTTCAACGATAATGTGCCCTACTTCTCCTGCTACATAATTTGAACCTCTGTAGATTTTTTCATTTAGAATCAGTCCACCGCCAATTCCTGTCCCTACAAAAACAACAAACATATTTTTTGATTTTTTACCGGCACCGAATTTCTTTATTCCAAGTGCACCGAGATTAACATCGTTTTCTATTAAAACAGGATAAGGAACATATTTCTTTAGTTTCTTCGTGATATTATAATTTTCAATTCCAATATTAGGAGCCAAACCAATTTTCCCTGTAAAAGGATTTAACGAGCCCGGTACCCCCAAACATACAGCCTTAACATTTTTCTTTTTCTGTTTAACTTTTTTTGCTACTTCGTTTATAATATTCGCAAGACTTTTTACATATTCATTTCCACTAGCCCCTGCTTTCGTAGGCTGCTTAACTTGCGCAATAACACCTTCCTGTGAATTGATAGCTGCGGCGAGAATCTTTGTTCCCCCCATATCGACCGTAATAATGCAATCTTTTTTCAGAACCACTCCTTTTTGGTTTACCAAAATTATAAATAAATCCTATATGGACGAAATTATTTTCTTAATTTATAGAATCTTAACTAAATAATTTTTTAATATTAGAATTAATCAATTCAAGCATGAAAACCGTAAAACCCCTCAAAAGGTTTGGACAAAACTATCTTTTTGATCAGAATATTATTAGTAAAATTATAACGGAAATCAATCCTCAAAAAAAAGATAATATTGTAGAGATTGGTCCCGGTCATGGTTCTTTAACTGAAAAATTATTTGAAAAAACAAATACACTTACTGCAATCGAAATTGATAAAAGAGTAAAAGAAAATCTTCAAAATAAATTTTCGGATTTAAGATTAATATCCGAAAATGTACTTAAAATAGATTTCAGAAAAATATTTCCTGAGGGAAATAAAATAAGAGTTGTCGGGAATATTCCTTACAACATAACATCCCCTATTATTTTTAAAATGATTGAATACAACGATGTTATCAAAGACTCCGTATTAATGGTTCAGTATGAGGTTGCAAAAAGATTAAAAGGAGTAAAAGGGACAAAAGATTACGGAATACTTTCGGTTCTGCTTAACTTTTTTGCTGAAGTAAAATTCTGCTTTAAAGTGTCTCCTTCTTCTTTTTATCCAAGACCGAATGTTTTTTCTGCTATTGTTCATTTGTTCTTCAAAGAAACTGAAATCGATAAAGAACTAAAATACAGCCTCATCCAGATCGTTAAAGCTTCCTTCGGAAATAGAAGAAAAACCTTAAAAAATTCGCTTGGCAATAGTATATTTGGTAATATTAATTTTGATGACTCGGGAATAGACTTAACAAAAAGAGCCGAGCAGCTTGATTCAGAAGACTTTTTGATGCTTGCAAAATTTGTCCAAAAAAGAATAGAAAAGCAAAAAGAGTATATAAACCAATCATAACCGGATGAACGAAATAAAATCTTTCCTTAAAAACCTCAACGCGTTTGACCTGGTTGTGGTAGTTTTCTTTTTCCTCCTTACAATAATTAACATTATTTATTATAACCGCGTTACACAATGGTTAACATTTGTTTGCCTTAACATTTTCATAATATTTTTTGTTTTCACAATAGTATTAGTTGAACATAAATCAGACAAAAAAGCCTGGCATGTCATTCATTACTGGTATGCAGCTCCTCTTATATTATTTACCTTCAAAGAAATTTATTTTATGATACAACCGATAAGGCAAACTGATTACGATTATCTCTTCATACAAATTGACAGATGGCTTTTTGGTACCGACCCGACACATTTTCTTTACAAATTTTCTACACCCATACTAACAGAGATCTTGCAAATTATCTATGGAATGTTTTACCTGCTTCCGATTTTGCTCGGATTATTTTTGTACCGTAAGAAAAGATACCTTGCGATGGATTATGCCGTTTTTTCAATTATATATGGATTTTACCTTTCTTATCTTGGTTATTTTGCTTTGCCGGGAATCGGTCCGCGTTTTACCCTTCACGACTATAATACAATAAATCAAACGCTGCCCGGATTATTTTTAACAAATATACTTAGAGAAATTGTTAATATAGGAGAATCAATTCCTGCAGAAACTTTAAATCCTGCAAGTGTTGTTCAACGTGATGTGTTTCCAAGCGGACATACGATGATTACATTGCTTGTAATGTATCTCTCTGTAAAATTAAAAAGCAGATCACGGTATTTCTTTGTACCCGTTGGTTCACTTCTGATAATTGCTACGGTTTATCTCTGGTATCATTATGTTATAGATCTTATAGCAGGATTTGCTTTTATGGTTTTTTCACTCTGGTCGGGTAAAATTATTTTTAACTGGTGGAGAAGAAAGACAGGAAAGGAAGAGTTTGAGTACGATAAGGCATGATGGTCATTAGTCATTAATACTCATTCTGTTGTCATTCAATAGTTATTCTGTTTTATGGAAGAAAAAAAGAATAAAGTTAAGAGAATATTTGATTCGATTGCAGTAAGATATGATCTTCTGAACCATCTTCTAAGTTTTGGCATTGATAATTACTGGAGAAGAAAAGCTTTACGACTCACAAAATTAAGTTCCAACTCAATTCTTCTTGATGTAGCATGCGGAACCGGCGATGTTGCAATTACTGCAAAGAAAATGAGAGTAAAGAATATTTTCGGTGCAGATTATTCTCACAACATGCTAACTCTTTTTAATAGAAAAAGTGAATGGATTAAAGGAAGAAATATCCAGATGATCGCTGAACATATCCCGGTTAAAGATGAATCCATAACAAATATAACTGTAGCTTTCGGTGTAAGAAATTTTTATGATATACAGAAAGCCTTCGATTCATTTTATAAAATTCTGAAACAAGGCGGTAAAGCAACAATAATTGAGTTTGCTATGCCGACCAACAGTATATTTAAATTTCTTTATAAGTTTTATTTTAAGAAAATCCTACCTTTTGTGGGGGGAATGATCTCAGGAGATAAAGAGGCTTATAAATATTTACCGGCTTCGGTTGAGGAGTTCGATGAAAAAATAAAATTGCCCGAACTGCTTAATAATTCGGGCTTCAGGAAAGTCGAAATATATAATTTAACTTTTGGTATTACACAGGTTGTAATAGCTACGAAGTAATCATTTCGAAATATTATAATCAGAGATATTCATTATAACAACGCTGCTAGTATCTGCAAAATCAACACCACGACCCGTAAAGGCTCCGATGATAGTGCCGCTACCGTCCCATTTTACAAAACCAATACCTTTTGCAAGCCAGCCATAAGCTGTGTAGTTTTGTGAAGTTTTTAACGGATCTGTTTGAACCTTTAGAGTGAACTTAAGCCTTATAGTTTCTAATTCAATATTGCCTGAACTCAGACTGAGTGTCAATGTCTCTTTTCCATCGTAAGCTGTGGTAACTTCAACAGGACTGAAAGAAAATGCTGTTGCGTTAATATTCATTTTAAATACAGTCCAGCTACTGTTATCTTTAATAGGTAAAAAGAGTAATCGCATTTCACTGTCAATCGTAAGATACTGAAGGTAAGGAATCAATTCAGGAGTAGAAGCTGCAAGACCGGCTGTATCTAATAAGAAGAAAACACCTGTATCACTTTTTCTGAAATAAGACAAGCTTGTTGTAGTGAGGCCCGAAATATTATTTGAATCTACCTGTACCTGGTAAGCTGTATTTGCTTTTATTTGTGTCCCTTCATACCGTGTAGTTCTTTCTCCGGTGCTTTTTGCTCCATCCGAATCAGTTCTGGCTACATTGTATTTATATGATGTTCCATCCCCTACCGGATAATAACTTGTATCGGCAACCACCGTTTCTTCACTCGGACTTTGTGTAGTACTTTCTTTCTTACAGGAATTTATAAAACAAACTGCCCCTACTAATAAAACGAATAAGATAAGATCCTTTTTCATATATTTGCCTTTAATTTTTTTATATTTTCTTTTAATTGATTGAACGCTTTAGCCCTGTGGCTGATCGAGTTTTTTTCTTTGGGTGGAAGCTCTGCCATCGTGTTAGCATATCCTTCAGGAACAAAATATGGATCATAGCCAAAACCATTAGTTCCTCTCGGCGTTTTTATTATCTCTCCTTTTATTTCTCCATAACCTGTAATAAAATTTGCTCCATCAAAATAAACAGATGCACAAACATACTTTGCCGGATGAGGTTCGGGATAACTTTCAAGCTCACTGATTAATTTATTGTTATTATCTCCGTCTGTTGCATTCTCTCCTGCATATCTTGCCGAATAGACTCCCGGTTTTCCTCCCAACTGCTCTAAAGAAATGCCTGAGTCATCGGCTAACACAGGAATTTTGAATCTTTTAAACACAGCATCAGCTTTTATTTTTGCATTTCCTTTAAAAGTAGTTGCACTTTCGTCAATCTCAATGCTGTTGTCAAAATCAGTCAAGGATATTATTTTAAACTCTGTATCAGAAAAAATGTTTATTACCTCTTTCAACTTGCCCTTATTTTTTGTTGCAAAAATTATTTTGATCATAAGTTATAATTTAATGAAATTCCTCTTCGTCAGTTTCAATTTCCTCTTCTTTTTCCCAATCATATTTTATGTACGGATCTTCCTTCCTGTAAATAAAAGAAACTATTATTCCTGAAACTCCGCCAAATAAATGAGATTCCCATGAAATTCCTTTAGCTCCCGGAAGAATTCCCCAGATCAAACCGCCATATATAAAAGTTACAAGCAAAGCGAGTGCAATCGATCTGTTGTCTCTTCTGAAGATGCCGCTGAAAAAAAGATAACCGAGTAAGCCATAGATTATCCCACTCGCACCAATATGATATGCCTCGCGGGCAAATAGCCAGACAAGAATACCGGTTAAAAGATAAATTGCTCCAAAAACTTTTAACGATGACGTTGGATAAAAATACATTATAGCAATACTTAAAATCAATAAAGTCGGAGTGTTCGAAAGAAGATGAGAAATGCTTGCGTGAATAAAAGGGGCAGAAAGAATTCCTACCAAGCCGGATATTTTTCTTGGCAATATTCCATACTGAACATAAGGTAAATTAAATATTGCCTGTGAAAAGTAAATTGCCCATAAAAACAGTACAAAAGCAAAAGGGATTGCCAAACTTTTTGTAAACTTGCTAAATTCTTTACTCTGGTTATTTGAAATTTCTTGTAACAACTTTATTGACTAAAATGAGTTTAATTTTAAGTGGAAGTTAAAATAAAAATAAGATACAGTGGTAAAGAATTTTTATAAAAATCCTAAAAGGAATGTATGCTTCATTCTAAATTTAAAATCCTATCAATCCAAAAGCCCTTTTTCATTATTCCTTTACTCTCTGGAAAAGATATTAAACGATTTAAAGTGTATCTCAGCATCTCTTTTATACTTTGTGCAGCGTCAGCAAAATTATAACTTACATTTCCCAATTTGAATTGGGTTGGCAATTTATTACTTCCATGTATTATCATTGATCTAAGATCATAAACATCATTTGCAAAATCTCTTTGTTTTTTTCTTTCTCCTTTGGGGAACAAACTTGCATAATTAATGGAGAATCTATATTTCAATTCACCCCTTATTTTCTCACCCCCAACATCATTTAACAAAAGAGATTCTAAAGCAATTACGCAATCAATAATTATATCGGTGCCACTAGTTCTTCTTTCAGCCTCATATAACCTACTTAATGCAAGTTTGAAGGGAGAAATATTAATATTCGACAGCAAGTTATATTTTGCCATCCATTTTTCAAATTTATTCTTATCTAAAATAATTCTCGAGTAATTTTTATTTAATTCGACCGAAGATATTGAGCTCCCGCCAAAAAACCTATAATAATCATTATAATATTGGTATACATTATTAAAAGCAAAACTCCCGGTGTAAAGCAAGGTTAGAGAATATATTAAGAGCTCTTGAATAGTTTTTATCTCTGTATCATTAGGAAGATGTAGTTTTATTTTTTCCGAAAAAACAATTTCTTCATTAGTTTCGTGAACCATTGCAAATCTATTAAAATATTGAGAAGAATAGATGTCCATATCTTCGAGAAAATAGTCTATTTCTTCTGAAGATAATCTTTTCAAAAAAATATCTCTACCTTTAGCTAAAACGTATTTATCAAATTCATCAAATATTTCAACATTTAGAAGAGTATAAATTTGTACTGACTTAGTTTTCTTGCGAAGAAAAACTTCAGATAATTTATTTAATTCTCCTATTACCGTTTTACCAATATTTTTAAAGAAAGGATCTTTTTCAAAACTATTTATTAGGATTATTCTCAATATCATATGAATATCATATGGATATCATAACCAATTCCACCTCTACTAGTTTTTATAAAATCAATAATAAAAGGATACTCTTCCAAAAATAGTTCATTTAGTCTGCTTAAGTCTTTTTTATTCAAATAATCATCACAATTAGCTAAGAAAGTTATTGTATAATCCGGCACTTCCTCCTCTTCAATTCTATGCCAAGATTGTGTTACAGTAAGTCTTGGTCTTTGTTTATAAAAAATCCTATGATTGTTTCTCTTCAGATAACTAAAAACATCTTCAGCAATTTTAATAAACTCTTTTTGTAATTCAGGATTCATTCTTTACTCTTTATAGAAATATTCATTTCCAAAAAATTTAATCAAAAACTAAATGTTATTCCATTGGCGACTTCAACATCATATTTTTTTACACCTTCAACAGGCTCATTATCATATCGCCACGAAAGTGAAGAATTAAATGCAAGATTTTCTGTTATTGAAAAATTAAATCCGGCATTTGAAAGAATCCTGTAATCGTGTAATCTTTTTATATCGAATTGAAAATAATTAATCGCAGTAAATGAAAAGTCATTAGTTATCTGCAATTTAATTGTAAGATAGTTCGTCGATCTGAAAAGATTTGTCTCCGGAGAAACAGGAATATTATAACGTTCATTTTCAAACATAAGCCCTGACCCCCAATAAATTTCCACAAGTGAATCCTTGCCTGCTGAAAATAATTTTATAACATCCAATCTTAATCCTGAGCCTGCAAGATTTCTATCTTCAAGTAAGATGAATTGGTTAAACTCTTTCTGGAGAAAAAATTCAAGGAACAGAGCCGGAGCAAGTGCTATAATACTTCTGAGATGAGCAAAACCTTTATTAACAATTTTTTCATCTTTTGCTTCCTGAAATTCATAATTTCCAACAAGGAATAGATCAAAACTACTTGTAGCATAATCAACTCTTGCAGCACTTTTTATATTGACAAATTCTGAGTTGCCGGAAGCAAATCCTGCTGCCAGGGAAACTTTGCCGGAGAATCCTTCGCTCTCATTTTCCTTCCTGAATTTTTCCGTGTTAATCTGTGAAAAAGAAAATGAAATATGGATCAAAAAAACTAAAAAAATTGTAATGAACTTAAACATTGCCTACTTTTAAAATGAACTAAAGAATTTTAAATATAAAAATATTTTGATAGGATAACAGTTTGCTAACTAATTTTTATTTTTATGCCTGATGGAAAAATTGAATGCTTTTTTTCATTAATTATAAACATAGAATATCTACGATGTTGTGTAAATAAAGGCTATTTCTCATTTCTACAAATGTTGAATCCCTATAGGATTCAACAGATAACTTCTTACAAAATTTTTATATTATAATATTCAAGAAACGAGCTTCTTTGAATATTTTACTAAATTATACTTTAAAATTTTGCGGATATAATATTGTTTGATCTTACTTCTGTATTAATACTTTTCAGCGTCGGTACAATTAGCGGATTTATGAATGTGATTGGCGGTGGAGGTTCTTCACTTACACTTCCTGCATTAATCTTTTTAGGACTCGATTCCACAATGGCTAACGGCACAAACCGGATCGCCGTTATTGTGCAGAGTATTTCTGCTGTTTATGCCTTTAAAAGTGAAAACCATCACCAATTCGGCACAAGCCTAAAACTTTCTATAATGACTCTGCCGGGTGCTATTGCAGGAGCTATTTTCTCTTTAAGTATTGGTGATGCTTTATTTCAGAAAATACTTGGAATAATAATGATTGGGGTTATTATCTCAATGCTGATTCCAAATCCAAAGATAAGATCAAAGGAAACTCCAGGCAAAATTCCTTGGACTGTACATTTATCTATGTTTGGAATCGGTTTTTACGGCGGCTTTATCCAGGTTGGAATGGGATTTATGTTGATGGCTGTTCTTCTTTACCTGATGAATCTGAATCTTATAATTGTAAATATGCATAAGGTTTTTATAGTTTTAATTTTAACAATACCTGCTCTTTTTGTTTTTCTTTTTACAGGAAACATAAACTGGCAGTTGGGAATTACTCTCGGTGCAGGAAATGCTTTTGGTGCATGGTGGGCAGCTAAGTTCTCTATAAGAAAAGGAGAATCTTTTATAAAAACGTTTCTTATTGTTGCAGTTTTTATAATGGCCCTAAAACTTTTGAATATTTTTTAATGACTATATACGAGAAATTTTATGATATCCAATATTAAAGATCGAATGAAACTTAACAACAGTGTCGAGATACCTTACCTTGGCTTGGGGACCTGGGAAACAAGAGGAAGAAAAGATGTAGATAGAGCAATACATTCTGCGCTTGAAATCGGATACAGGCTTATCGATACTGCTGCTGCCTATTATAATGAAAAGGAAATCGGTGAAGCAATTAAAAGTGGTTCAATTCCTCGTGAAGAGATTTTTATTACTACCAAGCTTGATAACTCAGATCATGGTTATAAACAAGCTTTGAAGGCTTTTGAAACGAGTCTTAAAAAGCTTGATATGGATTATGTAGATCTTTACTTAATTCATTGGCCTGTGAGAGGAAGAAACGAATCCTGGAAGGCAATGGAAGAATTATTGAGACAAGGGAAATGCAGAGCTATCGGTGTCAGCAACTTTATGATCAATCATCTTGAAGATTTAAAGGAAAACTCATCTGTTTTACCTACTGTTAACCAAATTGAGTTTAACCCGTTTGTTTACGAGAAAGATGTTATAAAATATTGCCAGAATGTCGGCGTTGCAATTGAAGCGTACACTCCAATTGCAAGAGGGAAAAAATTTAAGCACACTGCGATTAAAGAATTATCTGAAAAATATGGAAAAACCGAATCACAATTAATGTTGAGATGGGGACTTCAGCATAAAGCGATTGTAATTCCTAAATCTTCCAACCCGGAAAGAATAAAAGAGAACGCAGACATTTTTGATTTTAATATTAGTGATGAAGATATGAAAATCTTGAACTCGTTGGATGAAAGTTTGAGGTATTCGCCTGATCCGCATAGTTATGATTAGGCTACAGTCTTTATTTCCTTTTTTAGAAACTTCCCTGTTACACTTTTCTTATTCTTAATGATTTTTTCAGGTGTTCCTTCGGCAATTATTTTGCCTCCCCTTTCACCGCCTTCGGGACCAAGATCGATTATCCAATCTGCTGTTTTAATTACGTCCAGATTATGTTCTACAACTACAACTGTGTTCCCTTTATCTACGAGTTTGTTAAGAACTTTCAGAAGTATGTTCACATCTTCAAAATGAAGTCCTGTTGTCGGTTCATCGAGAATGTAAAGAGTTTTACCTGTGCTTACTTTACTCAATTCAGTTGCAAGCTTAACTCTTTGTGCTTCACCACCGGATAATGTTGTTGCTTGCTGACCAAGTTTAATGTATCCAAGCCCGACATCATTTATAGCTTTCAGTTTTCTTTTAATTCTCGGAAGGTCTTCAAAAAATTCAAGAGCTTCTTCAATCGTCATATTAAGAACATCTGAAATTGATTTTGTTTTGTATAATACTTCCAAAGTTTCCCTGTTATACCGTTTGCCACGGCAAACATCGCATTGAACATAAACATCGGGCAAAAAATTCATCTCAATTTTTTTAAGTCCATCTCCACCACATTCTTCACATCTTCCTCCATGAACATTGAAGCTGAACCTTCCTGTATTGTACCCACGAATTTTAGATTCGGGGAGCTGTGAATAAAGATCACGGATAAAGGTAAATAAACCTGTATAAGTAGCAGGATTTGACCTCGGCGTTCGTCCAATAGGCGTTTGGTCAATCTCGATCACTTTATCAACATTTTTCAATCCTTCTATAGATTTATATGGAAGCGGAACCATTTTAGACTTATAAATTTCTCTCATTAAAATTTTAACAAGTGTTTCGTTCATCAAAGTAGATTTGCCTGAACCACTGACCCCTGTTATTAAAGTCAAAGTGCCGAGAGGAATTTTAAGATCAACATTTTTAAGATTAAATCCTGATGCACCTTTTAGAATTATATATTTTCCATTCCCTTTTCTTCTGTGCTCAGGAATCTTAATCTCTTTTCTATTTTTGAGATAAGAAAGCGTTATTGAGTCCAATCCATTTTTAGAATCAATAAGATCTTTTGTTAAACCGGCTATACAAACTTTACCGCCGTGTTCTCCGGCTGCTGGACCAAGATCAATCATAAAATCGGAGCTTTCTATTGTTTCGCGGTCATGTTCAACAACAATAACGGTATTTCCAAGATCTCTTAAATTCTTAAGAGAATTAATTAGCTTAATATTATCACTCTGATGAAGACCGATGCTTGGCTCATCAAGCACGTACAAAACTCCTGCAAGCTGTGAACCGATTTGGGTGGCAAGTCTTATTCTCTGTGATTCTCCACCGGATAAAGTTCTTGCAGAACGGTTAAGTGTTAGGTAATCTAAACCGACATCAAGAAGAAACTGAAGTCTTGTCGATATTTCTTTAAGAATTGGTTTTGCAATAATTCCTTCTCTGCCCTGAAGCTTTACTTTATCAAAGAAATCTCTAGCTTTAATAATTGAAAGTTCAGTTACTTCGGCTATATTTTTCCCCTGGAACTTTACTGAAAGTGATTCTTTCTTTAATCTGCCACCGTTACAGGTTGAACAGGTAATTGTATTCATATAAGATTCTACCCATTCACGAATATTATTCGAAGTTGTACTTTCATAATAATTTTTCAGGTAACTAATTAATCCTGAAAATTTGTGCATATATGTAACGGGCTTGGTATTTCCATAAGAATAGCTAAACGAAATTTTCTCTTTTGTTCCATTCAGAATAACGTCTTTTGCTTCTTCACTAAGATCTTTTAAGAGAGTGTCGAAATCAAAATTATATTTATCTGCGACAACTTTTAACTGGTTAAAGAACCAAATCTGTCTTGGCTTGCCAACTGGCAATAGTCCTTCTTCATTTATTGATTTGTTCCAATCGGGAATCATTAAATTAATATCTAACTCTTTTTTCTCACCTAATCCTTCACAATCGGGACAGGAACCGTAAGGAGAATTGAATGAAAAAGAATTAGGAGCCAATTCTCTGTAGCTTATTCCGCAATGAAGACAGGCAATATGCCTGCTGTAAAGAAAATCTTTTTTGCCGTTGTTCACAGTAACAATGCCATCACCGTAATTCAGTGCTACTTCTACAGATTCAGTCAGCCTGTTTCTTGATTTTTCATTTACAGTTAATTTGTCTATCTGAATTTCAATGTTGTGAATTTTATATCTGTCAACACTAAACCCTTTTGTAATTTCATGATCTTCATTATCGACTCTTACTTTAAGAAAGCCGTCGGCGGCAATCTCTTCGAATAATTCCCTGTAGTGCCCTTTCCTTCCCCTTATAACAGGGGCGAGAATTGTTACTTTCTCTCCTTTCAGAGAAGTAATAATTGAATCAATAATCTGATTCGCCGACTGCTTTGTAACAGGTCTTCCGCAATTGTAGCAATGAGGAATTCCTAATCTTGCGTAAAGAAGACGAAGGTAATCATATATTTCGGTTACAGTTCCAACCGTCGAGCGTGGATTTCCTGAAGTTGATTTCTGTTCAATAGAAATTGCAGGACTCAAACCTTCAATTAAGTCCACATCAGGCTTCTCAAGCATATCGAGGAATTGCCGCGCATAAGCAGAAAGAGATTCAATATATCTCCTTTGACCTTCGGCATAAATTGTATCAAAAGCGAGAGAGGATTTTCCCGAGCCGGACAAGCCAGTAATTACCGTTAAGGATTCTCTGGGGATTTCAACATCGATATTCTTAAGATTATGTTCCCGTGCGCCTTTTATTATTATCGTTTCTTTTTCCAAATCACAAAATGGGTTAAATTTAAAATTGTATTTTAGTCATAGAGGCTTAGATAAGCAACTAAATAATCACTGCATCACATTACTTTTCTATGAACAAACTGAAAGAAATAAGAGTTATTGATAAAAAATGTGAACGTGAACTGAAAGAGAAAAATTCACGTTTTATTGGTTTTGCTTTTCCAGTCGAGAATGAAGAAGAAATTCAATTTCACTTAAAGAATTTAAAGAAAAAGTATTATGATGCAACACATCACTGTTATGCACACAAAACTTTAACATCGGAAAAATACTCGGATGCCGGTGAACCGTCGGGAACAGCCGGGATAAGAATATTTAATGCAATTGAACATTTTAATTTGACAAATACACTTGTTATTGTTGTCCGTTATTTTGGCGGAACAAAACTCGGCTTGGGTGGACTTGGGAAAGCTTACTATGAAACTGCATTCAAAGTTCTTGAAAAAGCCGCAAAGATAAATAAGAAGCTTTATCAAAAAGTATTTATAAAAGTTGATTTCGAACAGGTAAATAAAATCTATCAGATCTTTAGTGAATCGGAAAATAAAATCTTAAACACAAACTATTCCGTTAAAGTTGAATTTGAATGCTTAATAACATCTGATAACATTCAGCAAATTATCTCTCAATTGAAGAATGCTACAAATGGAGATATCAATATAAATCCAGCAGAAATGATTTATTTTTAGTTCAAAAACAACTTGTTTCTTGACATAAATATAAATATTGTCGATTTTTGCGTTTAGCAAATAATTAACAGGGAAGAAACATGCCA
>CAZUOC010000010.1:0-15430 GCA_964622335.1 uncultured Ignavibacteriaceae bacterium | reverse complement strand
ACTCCTTCATCACCTTTAACTTGTAATTTAGGTTCCTGCGTAGCCCCGTTAGTTCCTATACCAACTTTTAGTCCCGGACTTTGAAGCACCAAGGCACCGGCATCAATGCCGTCAGTCCAATCAGGAATTATATCAAAACCATTTTGAGAAATACTGCCTGTAAGAAAAATATTTCCTTCAACATCAAAATCACCGTTTATTTTTACTTTATCTATATTGAAATCTCCCCAAATTAAAGGTGATGATGAATTTGAATTTTCTATATATAACTTATTACTTGAAGTTTCATAATAACCGGCTTGAAATCCTAAGAATACATTGCCTGATTTATTATGTAACGAACCTCCATATCCGGCTTGGAATCCTACAATAGTATTATTGTTCCCGGTTTGGTTCCATCTGTTTGTTTCAGGTCCGATCAATACATTTTGACCACCAGTAGTATTCTCATAGCCCGACTGTCTGCCTAAAGCAGTGTTTTGATCATCACTATTTTTATATAATGTTTGATAACCAATCCCCGTGTTACCCCAACCATTTGAATTATTATTACCTGATCCTGTTCCAAGGAACAAACTTAAATTTTCATATTTGCCATCATCTAAATCATTTATTTCAGTAGCTCCACTTCCTGAACCAACAGAAAAACCATTAAATTTTAATGTACCGAGTACATTGTAAAGTTTATTTGTTGTGGTGTAAGGAGGTGTTAACATTGAAGGAATTGTTATTGAGCCGGCAGTTCCTTCATCCGTTATTTTTATTAAGGCATTTTCATCATTATCTCTAAAGATTATGCTATCTTCGGTAGATGCGGTTGCATTTAAGATTTTACCGCGAATTGTTTCATCAGATTTTTTCTCCTTGCTGTTTTCTATCTCCTGCGCCTGAATTATAGAGAAACTGAAAAAGAAAAAGAACAAAATGTATATTTGGTTTTTCATTATACGCCTTCTTTTAATTTTTAACATAACAAATATTTAAAGAGACAAGAACTTTAAATAGCAATACTTTTATTCTTGTCCTATAAGTAACATCTAAAAATCGGGATTCCTTTTCCTTTGTAAACCTAAAAAATCGTTTCCCGGAATCCTGACAGTTATGTTTCGTTTACGGGTAGTTACGTTACATTTTATGATAATTCTTAGAAAACCAGCTTGATTTTGGAAGATAAAAAAAGTAAATAGGGAACGGCATCAACTAAAATCAACAAGGTGGATAATCCCCTTTAAAACGACTTTAAGTTTTCTATGGCAAACAGATCATGTCCTTAAAAAATTTTATTCTCACCGTATTTTTTTTCATCACGGTAAACACATTTATTTTTTCACAGGGTCTTAAATTTGAGCACTTTTCCGTTGAACAAGGACTTTCCAACGAATTGGTCTATTCGATATTTCAGGATAACAATGGATTTTTATGGATAGGAACATTTGCAGGGCTAAATAGATTTGACGGCACTAAATTTTACAAATTTGATTTCAATGAGTATGATTCTGAACCGTTAGTAAGAGTAATATTCCAGGATAATACGGGAAATATTTGGATTGGAACAGACAATGGACTTAACCGATTTGAGATAAAGAAAAAATCTGAAACAGAATTACAAACCCGGTGTAGTCGTTTCCTTAATGATCCCGAAGACAAGAATTCAATAAGCAACAATGTTATAAAAGCAATTTATCAATCAACAAATGGCGATTTGTGGATAGGAACTGTAAAAGGATTAAACAAAATTACTTCTGACCAGGTATATGGAAAAGAAGAAGAGATAAAGTTTGTCAGTTACATCAGCGATTCAATAAACAACCACATAACCTCTATTGTTCAGGATAAAGATGAAAATCTGTGGCTTGGAACAATGGGAGGAGGCTTAAATAAATTTGATATTGAAACAGAATCATTCGTTAAAAATTATTTGCAGAATGATAAAAATCCGAACGGTTTAAGCAGTAATTATGTTATGTCCCTTTATTATGATAAAGATAACTTGTGGATTGGAACTTACCTTGGTGGATTTATAAGATTTCAAATTCAAAATGAAGAATTTACAGTTTATAAAAAAAATCCTGAGGGAAACAGTATAAGCGACAACAGGGTTCTTTCAATTAAAGAAGACAAAAAAGGAAATTTATGGCTTGGTACCGGTATGGGGGTAAATAGTTTCAACCCGGTCACAGGAAAGTTTGAAAGCTTTAGCAGCGATCCACGTATTGATAATACGATAAAAAGTAATTATGTAAGAGATCTTTTTATCGATAACTCAGACAACTTATGGGCAGGAACACTTGTTGGATTAGAAAAAGCTAATATAAACCCGGCTAAATTTCTTTATTATAAAAATAATCCATGGGATTCAAATTCACTCCGGCATAACCAGGTAATTTCATTATGCGAAGACTATAAAGAAAATTTGTGGATAGGAACTTATGAAGGGCTGGATATGCTTAATTATAAAACCGGCATATTTACCCATTACAAATTAGATCGGGATAATCACCGGAGAGCAGGAAGAACTGTTTATTCACTCTATGAAGATAAAGATAAGGATTTGTGGATAGGTACTTTCGGCGGTGGTTTGTATAAGTTCAATCGAAGTGAAAATAATTTCAAACAATTCCGCAAAGATGCTAAGAATCCTAAAAGTATTTTAGATGACAGGGTTCTTTCAATCTCAGAAGATAATACAGGAGATATACTTATTGGCACTCTTGACGGGGTTTGCAAATTTGATAAGAGCAAAAAAGAATTTTCACATTATATACTCGATCCCAAAGACTCTACAATACTTGCTGGAAAATCTGTAGAGACTATTTATTACAGTTACAAAAAAGGTGTTTATTGGGTTGGAACCAGAACCGGTCCTTTTAAGATAAATAAGGATAGTACTTGTCAGTTTGTTAATGTTGATAATGAAGGTAAATCTGAAAGGAAAGATTCTTCTTCCTCTGTAAAGAAAGAAATTGTTTATGCATTTTGTGAAGATGGAAACGGTAACCTATGGATTGGTACCAGCAATGGTTTAATTATTCACAAGGAGGAATCAAAAGAGTTCTTAAGGTTTACAATTAATGATGGACTGCCAAATAATGTAATTAATTCTATCATGCAGGATAATAATGGCAACACCTGGATTTCTACTTCGGGGGGCATAGCAAAAATTGATTTCACTCAGGATAGTAACATCAGGGTTAAAGCATATAGTGTTGAAGACGGACTTCAGGGATTAGTATTTAATGAAGGAGCAGCTTTTAAAAATAAAAAAGGACTGCTTTTCTGGGGAGGAACGAATGGATTTAATATTTGTAATCCATCTTTTATAGTTGAAAACCAAAACCCGCCGAAAATAGTTTTTACCTCGTTTAAGAAATTTGATAAAGAAGTTAAATCAATAGATGAACTTTTAGAATTAAATGCACTTGAATTATCTTATTCCGACCGCTTCTTTTCATTTGAATTTGCAGCACTCGATTTTACCATTCCTGAAAAAAATCAATATGCTTATAAGCTTGAGGGATTTGATGATAAGTGGAATTATATTGGTAACAGACATTTTGCAAGCTACACCAACATTGATCCGGGAGAGTATATTTTCAGAGTTAAAGGGTCTAATAACGATGGGGTATGGAATGAAGAAGGTGCGTCAATTAAAATAATTATTACTCCACCTTTTTACAGTACGTGGTGGGCATACACATTCTATTTTATCGCCTTCCTGTCAATATTATACGTAGCAAGAAAATATGAGATGAACAGGCTGCATTTAAAAAATCGGCTAAAGCTTGAACAAATGGAATCTGAGAAACTTAAGGAGATAAATGAGGTAAAGTCAAAATTCTTTGCAAATATTTCTCACGAGTTCCGTACTCCTCTTACGCTTATACTCGGTCCCATTGAAAATGTTATAAACAAAGTTGATACTAATATTAAACAGCAGCTTAAAACAGCTCATAAAAATGGTAACCGCTTGCTAAGGCTAATAAACCAGTTACTCGATTTATCAAAATTGGAAGCGGGGGCAATTGAATTAAAAGCTCATCGCATTGATCTTATCCCCTACCTAAAGGGAATTTTATTTTCTTTTGAATCTCTTTCAAAAGAGAAAAATATCACACTCCGGTTTTATTCAGAGAATGATAGCGTTGAAGTTTATATTGATACAGAGAAGATGGAACAGGTATTTTATAATCTCATTTCAAATGCAATTAAATTTACTCCCGAAAATTCGAATGGAGAAATTAAAGTAAAAGTAACAAATCAAATTACTTCAGATATTAAACAATCGGAAAATAATATTGAGCATATTCAGATCAGCATTGTAGATACAGGAACCGGAATTCCGGCGGACCAACTGCTCTATGTATTTGACCGTTTTTACCAGGTTAAATCATCTTCAATAAAAGAACTGGAAGGAACCGGTATTGGACTGGCGCTTGCTAAAGAGATAGTTGAATTACATTCAGGAAATATTACTGTAAATAGTAAAGAAAATAAAGGCACAGAATTTATTATTACACTTCCATTAGGTAAAGATTCTTTAAAAGGAAACGAAATAATGGATGAATCTTCTATCTACAACCCGCAGGTAAAAATCGTTGACCAGATGGAATTTCCTGAAACTGTAATAGAAGAACAAACAAAAATTCAGGGAAATGAAGACAAAGAAATTGTTTTGATTGTAGAGGATAATAAGGAAGTTAGAAAATTTATTGTTCAGCAACTAAAGTTTACATATTCAGTTATTGAAACTGCTGATGGAGAAGAAGGATTTGAGAAAGCAACTCACTCTATTCCTGATCTTATAATTAGCGACGTAATGATGCCAAATATGGATGGCAATGAGTTATCTCGAAAACTTAAGAATGACAATAGAACAAGTCATATTCCAATTATCTTGTTAACAGCCAAAGGAGGAAAGGAAGCTAAGCTAGAAGGATTAGAAACTGGGGCAGACGATTATATTATGAAACCTTTTAATTCTTCTGAGCTTATTATCCGGGTTAAAAATTTAATTAAACAACGCAATATATTGCGGGAGAAATTCAGCCGCGAACAATTTGTAAGACCGGATAAGATAATCCTGCCCGCAGTTGATAAAAAATTCCTAAATAAAATAAAAGAAGTAATAGAAAAGAATATTGGAGACGAAAAATTCAGCGTGGAAAATCTTGCCGGGGAAATTGCGTTAAGCCGCGTGCAGCTACACAGAAAACTAAAAGCTTTAACAAACCAATCGGCAAGTGAGTTTATATTAAATATGCGTCTGCAACGAGCAGCAGATTTAATCAAACAGGACGCTGCCTCGATTTCAGAAATTGCTTATATGACCGGTTTTAACACTCCAAATTATTTTGCAAAAAGCTTCAGGAAACATTTTGGCTGTTCTCCCTCGGAATACAAAGGAAAAGTTAGTTGAGTACTTAACTTTCTCCCCCTAAGTTCCAGTTCTATTCTACAGAAGACTCATACTAAAAAAGTTGAATTGTTTTTAATAGCTCATCTTATCAAGTTTAACTTTTCCCCTGAAAATCCAGTAAATCATAAATGTATATCCTATTACGAACGGCATTCCTATCAAAGCTATAATTAACATTGTCTCTAAAGTTTTTTGTGAAGAAGCTGCGTTGTAAATAGTAAGGCTGTAAGCGGGATTAATTGTAGATATAACTATGTCTGGGAAAATTCCTGCAGCAAACAGAGCTAATAAAGCAGCTATTGATGCACTGGATGAAAGGAAGGCTTTAAACTCTTTTTTATGATGAATCTCTCTTGGAATATTTGCTATTGCCAGCATATTAAGTAATGCAAGAAGGAAAAGAAACGGTGTATCTTTAAAATGCTGAGTCATATGAGGATAGTAAACTAAAGTTGCCATTGTCGTTGAAACATAACAAATAACAAAAAAGATAATCGTATTATTTACCCATCCTCTAACCTTCTGCTGTATTTCACCTTCAGTTTTCATTACAAGATAAATTGCTCCGTGCATCATAAAAAGTGCGACAGTTGTAATACCGACCAAAACAGTGTATGGAGTAATTAATCCAAAGAAACTTCCAGCAAATTCTTTATCCGCTCCGACCGGAACACCGGTCACAATATTACCAAGAGCAACCCCGGCAAGAAAAGCTATAAGTATACTAGCTATACTAAATAAAACATCCCACATTTGTCTCCACCATTTTGCTTCCTGTTTGCTTCGGAATTCAATTGCTACAGCTCTGAAAATAAGGGCGAAAAGTAAAAGCATAAATGCTGTGTAAAAACCGGAAAAAACAGTTGCATAAACATCTGGGAAAGCAGCAAATAAAGCACCACCTCCGGTTACAAGCCAAACTTCATTTCCATCCCACACAGGACCAATAGCATTTATTAAAGTTCTTCTTTCTTCATCTTTCTTAACAAGGAGATGTAAAGCCCCAACCCCGAGATCAAAACCATCAAGTATGGCGTAGCCGGCTAATAAAATTCCAACAAGAATAAACCATATTGTATTAAGATCGAATGTGAATTCCATTTATTAACTCCGGTTAAAGATTTTACTTTTCAAAAATATGTTTATGAGTCTCATATTCAGATCCTATCGTTTCCGGTTCATCGGGTCCGTGTTGAATTTTCTCATTCAACAAATAAATAAAAAGAATGAAAAGGAATAGATAAATTATTGCAAATAAAATTAATGAGAACATAATCTGCCCGGAAGTTACTACTTTAGAAAATGCATCTGAAGTTTTAAGCAAACCGTAGACAATCCAGGGCTGTCTCCCTACCTCTGCAGTTATCCATCCAAGCTGATTTGCTATTTGTGGACCTAAGACTGAAAGGACAAAAACCCAAAGAAGCCACCTATGATTAAATAACTTTCCTCTCCACCATAGTAAAACCCCGAGGATAGAAATAGCAATTAAGCAAAATCCAATTGCAACCATAAAATGGTATGACTGAAAAACAATATTTACAGGTGGAGTTTCACCTTCAGGAAAAGAATTTAATCCGAGAATCGGTTTTGATGCATCTCCATAAACAAGATAACTTAACAATCCCGGGATAGAAACACTAAACTTAACTTCCTCATCTTTTTCATCAACCCAGCCAAATAAATACATATCACCCGCTGCGGAGGAATCATAATGAGCTTCCATTGCTGCAAGTTTTGCAGGTTGATTTTCACTCACGCCAACTGCACTTCTGTCTCCTGTGTACAATTGAAATAAAGATGCAAAAAGTGCAAGCAATAAAGCAATCTTTAGAGATGATTTTGCAAAATCAAGATGCCTGTTTTTAAGTATATAATAAGCACTGACACTTATAACTAAAAAAGCCCCTGCAAGCCAGGCGCCTGAAAGAACGTGAGATAATCTATCCATTGAAGAAGGACTAAAAACCATTGCCCAAAAGTCTGTGATTTCTGCACGTATATTTAATCCTTCCCCAGCTATGTGAAACCCTGCGGGAGTTTGCTGCCAGCTATTTGCAACAACAATCCAGATTGCACTGAACATTGAACCGAGTGAAACCATTATCGTAGCAAGAAGATGTGTTCTTGGTTTTACTTTATCCCATCCAAAAACAAGAAGAGCAAGAAAGCCCGATTCAAGAAAAAATGCAAAGATACCTTCCGCTGCCAGTGCGCTTCCAAAAACATCTCCTACAAAGCGGGAGTATGTTGCCCAATTAGTACCGAATTCAAATTCCATTACAATTCCTGTTGCAACGCCAATTGCAAAAGTTAAAGCAAAAACCTTAACCCAGAATTTTGTCATCTGTTCGTAAAGAGGTTTTTTTGTTTTAATATACATTCCCTCCATCATTACGAGAATGACTCCAAGCCCGATACTTAACGGCGGGTATATGTAATGAAATGCTACAGTAAAAGCGAATTGAATTCTTGCAAGAATCTCAGTATCCATACTAATAAACCCCTGTTAAAATTTTGTTTATTGAACAAAGTTAGAAAATTTCCTTTTGCTAAAAAAGACGCCCGAATCGACACAATCGCTAACTGTAATCAACCTTTTTTTACTTTACTGTCAAGCTTCAATTTCTTTGCAAACTCAGCACTAAAATCTTCGATCATACCGGAAGCTTCACTATTTTTAGTGGCTCTCTTATATGTATCGGCAAGCTTTAGAAATACCTGGTGAAAATGAATATTCATATCATCGACTAACATTTCTTTAGTCCATAAGTCAATGCCGAGAGTTACATTTTCTTTCTTATCCCAAAAAGAAAGCATAAAAGATTTAGCTTCTTTTTTACCCTTAAATCCTGCATCTGTTGCTTCCCACTCAATTTTTTCCGGAATCCTGTTATTGTCCAGTTTAACTGTTAATTTTATCTCAGAAATTTTAGACATTTTTTACTCAATTTTATTTATATCTTAATTACTAAAATAACAAAACAATATTAAGAGTGTTTAATCAACCTATCTTTTGAAAGGAATAAATTAAATTTATACTGTTTATGATTAAAAATTTTTACTTCAGTTTTATAATTATTTTATTTCTCAACCCCTCCTTATATTCACAGATGGAAGCGAGTGTGGGTGTTTATACAGGAGGGGGAGTTATTTCAGCAAATTCACCCAGTCAAACAGCATTTACATCTTCAGTATTTATTGAGGCTTCCTTAAATCCAATGGATTATCTCTCCGCAAGATTGAGTTTTATTTATGCGACAGATTTCAACTCTATAATACCTGAAAGCAGAAACCAATATTATCCTTTTATTAAAGGAGTATCTCTTAAAGGAATATATACTTTCTACTTTACTTCTAATATTTTTATGGAACAAGGATTGGGAGGTGTGGTGCTTAATGACAGAGTTTATACTGACAGAAATGATTGGGACCTGGGGATTATACTTTCAATTTTAGGCGGTGTTGATTTAAGAAAGGAAGAATATACTGGATTCAGGATTGGGGTAGGAACCGAATATGGATTAACGTTTATGAATTATTCTCCTCAATATTTTTCAATTCATTTTCAGGTACAATATATTTTTTAAAACTATTTGAAAACTTACTTGATTACAGGCAAATCTTTAATCCTCCAAATGCCTATACTTTTATCTTCCAAAATTTCATTTTCAGTAACGCACACATCACTAATTATCTTTACAGGCTGAGGAAAATTGAACGGCTTTATCTGAAAATTTACAGGACGAAATCCTCCGACATGTATTTCCTTATTCTCTTTGCAGGATATATAAGTGGATGTAAAAAAATATTTCGCTCCGCTTAGCTTTATTGACCTGAGAGATGTTTTAATTAATTTAATAGAAAAATGCGGCAGGCAATCCCGGCAAAAAATTGCATCGGTCATAGGTAATTCTTCTTTAGTGATATCCAGATTGATGAACTTCCTTTTATCGTTACTATATAAATTTTTATTCCTCATTATCAGTTCATCAACAATATCGGCACCAATGTAGAAATCTATAGATAAAACGATTTCTTTCATCCAGAAATAATCGCCACAAGGAATATCAAGAAATGATTTAATATTCAGTTCCTTTAATATTAATGGCAACTCTTTTCTTAAAGTTTCCGTGTTTTTCAAATTAGAGCCGGGACCTGAGACAGAATCAGCATCTCCCCAATTGTTTAATCTGTAGATTTTATTAAAGATAACCTGAGATTGAGTCTTACCGGAGAATATTTTTAGGATAAAATAATAGAACTTCGCTGTAAACCGAAAGAGTTTGGGAAATCTAATTCTAAAACCATTCCTGAAATTTGGGAACGCTTGCACAGGTGATGTTATATTCCTTCCCTCTGAAAGGTAACTTCAAAGAATTGAAAACAAATAGAAGAACCAAACAAATTAGTTATCAGATATAAGAATCCGGCTGATATAAAGGTTCGATTTCCCATTCATCTTCAATAGTCCCAACGCAATGGGAACACTTGGGTACATTAAAAACAACTTTCTCTTCGCTGGGCGCTGCCCTTACAAAGTTCAAAACTGTTTTACAGCTTGAACATTGCACAACATGCGAATTAGTTGTTTTTTTTGAACACTCCGGACAAATAAATCCGAGTTCTCCCGGTGTTTCGCTGGGGTCCACCAAAAAAATGGCATTACATCTTGAGTTGTTACATTTTGCAAAATGCCATTTAACAGTATCCTTAGTCTCGATATCTCTCTCCCTTAGGATTTTGAATGTGCTAAACATAAAAACTTGTTTCTAAAAAATCTATTGAAAAATCTCCCTCTCTTAAAAAAAATATTGATTGAATCGTCCAATAATTTTTATAAATTGACGAGTAAAATTTACTCTTTAAAATGAGACTAAAGTATTCAATTATCATTCAGTGATTTATTTTTCTTTTTTAATTGAAAAGGAGCCGGAATCGTTATGGACAGAATAAATAGCTTCAAAGCATACGATATTCGAGGGAAAGTACCCTCAGAACTTAACAAAGATTTAGTTTATAAAATCGGGTTAGCTTATTCAAAATATATTGATGCAAAAAAAATTGTAATTGGAAGAGACGTAAGGAAGTCTTCAGATGCTCTTTTTGAGGCATTGAGTAAGGCTTTGAACGACAATGGTGTGGATGTTATAGATTTAGGGCTTTGTGGTACCGAAATAGTTTATTATGCTACTCCTGCGTTTGATGCTGATGGAGGAATAATGATAACCGCCAGTCATAATCCTTCCGAGTATAACGGATTAAAGTTTGTAAAAAAAGGTTCTCGCCCGGTTGGATATGATTCAGGGTTAAAAGAAGTTGAGAAGATGATCCTGTCTGGTAAACTTACTCCATCAGGTAAAGAAAGGGGAAATATAAAGCGTGTCAATGTAATGAACAGCTTTTTAAACAACCTGAAAAAGTTTTATGATCCTGAAAAAATTAATCCTCTTAAAGTTGTTGTAAATGCAGGCAATGGTTGTGCAGGATTAGCTCTTGATGCTATTGAACCGCAGCTACCCATTAAAATGATAAAAGTATTTAATGAACCCGACTCTAATTTCCCTAACGGAGTGCCGAATCCTTTACTTATTGAAAACAGACAGCCTACAATAGATGCGGTCTTAAAAAACAATGCTGATCTTGGTGTAGCCTGGGATGGAGATTATGACAGGTGCTTCTTTTTTGATGAAAAAGGAAATTTTATTGAAGGATATTATATCGTGGGGCTTCTTGCAAAATCTATTCTTAAAAAAAATCTGGGCGAAAAAATTGTTCATGATCCCCGCTTAATCTGGAATACAATTGACATAGTTGAAAAAGCAGGGGGAATTCCTGTAGTTTCTCAAAGCGGGCATGCATTTATAAAACAAAAAATGAGAGAAGTTAATTCTATTTATGGCGGTGAAATGTCTGCTCATCATTACTTCAGAGATAACTCATATTCCGATAGCGGTATGATCCCATTCCTGCTTATTCTTCAATTAATCTCTGAAGAAAAACGGAAATTTTCTCACCTTGTTGAAGAGATGATTGCAGACTATCCATGTTCCGGGGAAATAAACTCTCAAATTTCAAATCCTGCAGGCAAGATTGAAGAAATAGCCGGCAAATATTCTGATGGTAAAGAGGACAGGCTTGATGGACTAAGCGTAGAATATGATAAGTGGAGATTCAATATAAGAATGTCAAACACTGAACCTATAATCAGGTTAAATGTAGAAAGTAAAGGTGACATAAACCTAATGAAAGAAAAAACAGAAGAGCTTTTGAAAATTATTAGGGGTTAAAAAAGCGTAAGTTCAGGAACAAGCCTCACTCTTGCTCCTGAACTTGCCCTTAGAAACATTACTTCACTTCTATTTTAAACGGTACTTTAAGTTTTTCCCACTCAAGGCTTATAACAGCAGATTTATTCCCGGTCTTTGTTATAGAATAAGCCAACCACTCCTGGAAATTATTACTTTCAGGTTTTACTGTAAGTCTCAAAGCATCTTCAGCTTCGTTGTACTGAAAAGCTCCCCACTGGTCAGCAACTTTATTAAATATTATTGTCCAGGTATTCTTATCCGGAATTGTAAAGAAACCGTATGTTCCTGCCGGAAGATTTTTCCCTTCTATAGTTACGTCAGTGCTAAAACTTATAGTGGTCGCTTCGTTTGCACCGGCACGCCAGACTTTATTATAAGGAACAAGTTTTCCCCAGATTGTTCTTCCTTTTACACCCGGTCTGCTGTAGTCAATTGTTACATCTGTAAAACCAACAGTTTGCATAACAGAAGCTTTGGGACTAAGTCTTATTTTGTTCTCCTGTGCATAAGAACTGAAAACAAAAAAGAGCATAATTGGAAAGCATAAATAGAGACAAATATTTTTCTTCATTTTTTCTCCGGTTTTAAGTCAAATAATAAAACAATGAACTAATAAAAAACCAATAACATTCTCTAATTTTAAATTGTTATCGGAAATAAAGATAAAATAATGTGAGCAGAAATTCATGATTTAAAACGAGTCTTTTGATATTCGGGCTTATTATAGTTAGATTTTGTGCAGTTTTTTATAGTAAAAATTTTTGAGGCTCACAATGGCTCCCCCTAAAAAAATAAAATCATCTCTCGAGCTTAAGCCAGAAGATTTAAGATGGCGTTGTAATACCGAATTATTTGAGTTTGATTCAACAGAAGATTTAAAACCGATTGAAGGAATACTCGGGCAGGAACGTGCATTAAAAGCTTTAAAGCTTGGCGTCGACCTGAGAAAACCCGGCTATAATATTTATATCGCCGGTTTGTCCGGGACAGGCAAAGCTACAACTGTTAAGAAAATTCTTGAGACAATTTCCTCGGAATGCCCGCCATTAAAAGACTACGCTTACGTTAACAATTTTAAGGATCCTGACAGACCAATTCTTCTTACTTTCCCTAAAGGAAAAGCAAAATCATTTAAGATCGATCTGGCAGCAACAATAAATATTCTGAAGCAAAGAATTCCCCAGATTCTTGAAAGTGAATCTTACATCGAAAAAAAGAAAAGAATCATAAGTGAATACAACGACAAAGAGCAGAAACTTATGAATACCTTTGAGGAGAAAATTAAAAAAGATAACTTTTCGCTTGGACAGGTTAAAGTCGGACAGGTTGCCAGACCTGAAATGATTCCGTTAATCGATAACCAACCGGTTCCTGTTTATCAGCTTGAAGAACAGGTGCAAAAAGGAAAATTAACAAAAGAACAGGCACAAGAAACTTTAAAAAAATATAATGAGTACCAGGAAGAACTTCAGGTATTGTTTAAGAAAGGATTAAAGGTCAGCCAGGATTTTCAGCAAAAACTTACAAGGCTCGAAAAAGAAACCGCGGAAACTGTTGTAAAGGGAGTGCTGGAAAATCTCAAAGAAAATTATACTTATGATAAAGTACCGGATTATTTAACTCTTGTTGAAGAGAGTATCCTCGATAGTATTGGATTATTTAAAGGAATAAAACCTGAAAACGAACAAACCTCCGAAGGATTTATAATTGATTATTTCAAAGAGTATGAGGTTAATATCATTCTCGATAATAGCGAAACAAGTGAGTGCCCGGTAATCGTTGAAACATCTCCTTCATACACAAATGTTTTGGGAACAATTGAGAAAGTGAGTGATGGAAGAGGCGGCTGGTACAGTGATTTCACAAAAATAAAAGCCGGCTCACTTTTACGAGCTAATGGCGGTTATTTAGTGTTAAACGTCTATCACCTTTTTGAAGAGCCCGGTGTTTGGAAAATACTTAAACGTGTACTTACTTATAACAAATTAGAGATACAGGACCCGCCTTCCTACTTTCCTTCTTCTTCAACAACTCTTAAACCTGAACCAATTAATATAGATACAAAAATAATTTTGCTTGGAAGCGATCAGGTATATTCTTTACTCTCACAACACGAATATGACTTCAAGAAAATGTTCAAAATTAAGGCAGACTTTGACTATGAAATAAAAAGAAATGATAAAGTCGTTCACGATTATGCAAGGGTAATAAAGAAGTTGATAAAAGAAGAAAACTTATGTGAGTTTGACCGATCAGCAATTGCATATATTCTTGAACTAAGTGCAAGATATGCAGGACAAAAAAATAAACTCACAACAAGATTTTCCTGGGTCGCTGATCTTGCACGTGAAGCAAACTTCTGGGCAATTGATGATGGTTTTAAGGCTGTTTCTGCTGCGCACGTTGAGAAAGCATTTATCAATGCTAAAGAAAGACACGGCATGCTGGAGTCAAAAATTTCCGATATGATTGAAGAAAATACTTTACTTATTGATACTGAAGGAGAAAGAATAGGACAGATAAACGGTCTGGCAGTTTATGGTGCAGATTATTATTCATTTGGGCGCCCGGCTAGAATTACAGCAACAGTTTCTTTGGGAGGCGGAAGCATTATAAACGTTGAGCGCGAAGCCGGAATGAGCGGTAAACATTATACCAAAGGAGTGTTAATTATTTCCGGATACTTCAGGGAAACTTTCGGACAGGATATTCCGCTTTCATTTAATGCTAATCTTGTGTTTGAACAATCTTACGGAACAGTTGACGGTGATAGTGCTTCCTGTGCGGAAATATTTGCTTTACTTTCAACTTTAGCAGGACTGCCGATTAACCAATCAATTGCTGTTACAGGCTCTTTAAATCAAAAAGGAGATGTACAACCTATCGGCGGAGTAAATGAAAAGATAGAAGGCTTTTATGATGTTTGTAAATCAAGAGGTCTTACAGGTAAACAGGGAGTAATAATTCCGTCTCTAAATGTTAAGGAATTGATGCTGAGAGACGATGTAATTCAATCTGTTAAAGAAGGAAAATTTCACATATATGCAATTAAAAAAGTAGAAGAAGGAATTGAAATTCTGACAGGAGTAAACGCAGGTCAGAAAACTAAAAAAGGATACGAACCAAATACAGTCTTCCACCTTATTGAAAAGAAAATCAAAGAGCTTTATGCAAAATCAAGAGCTATGCGTGGAAACAACATTAAGAATATTCCCAAAAAGAAAAAGAGATGAGCACAAATCAAACAGATACTTTTGCAAAAACTAAAATTCTCTGCACTTTAGGACCAAACACACATACTACAGAAGATATTGAGAAACTTATTCTTGCCGGGGGGGACGGCGTAAGACTAAATTTTTCCCATGGTGATTATGATTTTTACGAAAAGGTTTTTGAAAATATTTACAATGCCTGTGTAGAAGAAAAAACTCCTCTTGCAGTTTTGATTGACCTCCAGGGACCTAAAATCAGGGTTGGTGAACTTGCAGAACCTGAAATTGAATTGGTAACTGGTGAAAAAATTGAAATCACAACAGAAAAAATTAAAGGAACAAAAGAAAGGATTTCCACTTCATACAAACGCCTTGTCGAAGATGCCGCTATTGGAGATCCTGTTTTAATTGATGACGGTTTAATTAGATTAAGAATTACCGGAAAGAAAAAAGATTCAGTTATTTGCGAAATAGAGAATGGAGATATTTTA
>CAZUOC010000009.1:0-15635 GCA_964622335.1 uncultured Ignavibacteriaceae bacterium | reverse complement strand
AATGAAGAAAAGATCGGTACAGAAAAAGTAACAGAAAAATATATTAAAGCTTTTTTTGAAGACATTGAGAACCTGAATGTTAAAAAAGCAGATATCTATCCCAAAGCTACTGCGCATATGAAAGACATTGTTGAAATGATTAAGAAGCTTGAACAAAAAGGTTTTGCTTACAATGTTGACGGGAATGTTTTTTATGATGTTAAAAAATTTAAGGACTATGGCAAACTCAGCGGTAAAAATATTGATGAACTCGAATCGGGTTCAAGAGTTGAAGTAAATGTTGAAAAGAAAGATCCTTTAGATTTTGCTTTGTGGAAAAAAGCTAAGGAAGGGGAGCCTTATTGGGAAAGTCCGTGGGGAAATGGTCGTCCCGGCTGGCACATCGAATGTTCTGCAATGAGCTGCAAACATCTTGGTGAAACTTTCGATATTCACGCCGGTGGAAATGATTTAATCTTCCCGCATCACGAAAATGAAGTCGCACAAAGTGAAGCAGCAAACGGGAAAAAGTTTGTTAATTACTGGATTCATTTCGGGTTTTTAAATATTGATAATGAAAAGATGTCTAAATCTCTCGGCAATTTTTCTACTGCAAGAGATGTGTTGAAGAAATATTCGGCAGAAACAATAAGAATGCTTTTTGCACAGACACATTACGGCGGTCCGTTAAACTTTAGTGATGAGGTGCTTTCGGCAGCAGAAAAAGGACTAGAAAAGCTAAATAATCTTGCTCAGAAAGTTGAAGATGAAATAAAATCGGATAGAAAAGAAGGCAACAATCCTTCCTTTGATTTTAAGAAATATGAAGATGAATTTGTAAAAGTAATGGACGATGATTTCAATACACCCCAGGGAATAGCTGTTATTTTTGATTTCGTCAAAGATGTAAATAAAACAATCGCCGAAAATAAGAACATTAATTCAGAATTCTTTTCAAATGTTAAATCTTTTCTTGAAAAAACCGCATCCGGTGTATTCGGTATTTTGAATTATAAAAAACTAGATGCTGAGACTGGTTACTTTAAACTTATTGGCAATGATGTTAAATTCATTGTAAACAAACATATTGATGCTAATTTAAGCGAGATAAAGTCAGAAGAAGAACTGGATGAGTATTTAAACAAAATTCTTGAAGTTAGAAGCAATGCAAAAAAGAAAAAGAACTTTGCACTTGCTGATGAAATCAGGAACGAATTAAACAAACTTGGGATCATATTAGAAGACTCCAAAGAGAAAACAATTTATAAGATTACAAATAAATGAGACTTTTTCAGGATTTTGCTGATTTTATTGCTCTACTTCAAAAATACAAAGTAGATTATCTGATAGTAGGCGGTTATGCTGTCGGTATTCATTCGCAGGCAAAAATGACTCAGGATATTGATTTCTGGATTGGACCAACTGTAGAAAATGCAGAGAATCTAATTAAAGTTTTTGAAGAGTTTGGTATTCCAGATATTAATATATCAGTAAATGATTTGATAAAGCCCGGTTCTGTAATCCAATTTGGAAACCCACCCCTTAGGGTAGACATCTTGACTTCGATTGATGGGGTTGAGTTTGAAGAAGCTTTCCGAAAAAAATTTACTACGAATATAGAAAATATAAAAAACATAAATTTTATTTCTTTGAATGATTTAATAAAGAATAAAGAAACTTCTAAAAGACAAAAAGATAGTTATGATTTGCAATGGTTAAAAGATTATGGAAAAGGTAATAAAAAAATATAAAAACTTTGAAGAAGCAGATGCTGCCGAAAAAGAGTACTGGCAAAACGCTTCTTATGAAGAACGAATAAATACAATGCTGCATGTTCAGCAATTAATGCTTGAGCTTTTTTATCCTGATGTGAAAAAAATGGAAAAAGTCATGAGCATTAGAAAACTCCACGAAGAATAAGTATTGAAGACACGCCAGATAGCTTCTCAAAATCAAATCAAGCTGCAGGAAAGAATTATTACCTATAAAACTATACTAAGCAATAAAGCCAAATACCTAAGACTGCAAATAAATCACGCAAACGAACTCGAAGTTATTCTTCCTAAAAAATACAGGCATGAAAAAGCAGAAGATTTTATACTTCAAAAGAAAAATTGGATTCTCAAACATCTTAAAGAAAAACAAAAAGCAGGTTTTTATTTCCTTGGCAGAGAAATAAATGCACTGGTAAATTATGATCTCTTTGTAAAGAAACCACAGATCATTTATTCAAATCAAAAATTAATTGCAAACATTCCTGCAGGATATTCTTTTACACAGGATGAAATTTATAATTTCTGGTTGAAGCATAAAGCTAAAATTTACATTTCTAAAAGAGTGAAGGAATTATCCGAACTAACAGGTTTTAATTATAACAGGAATACAATCCGTTCTCAGAAAACAAGATGGGGAAGCTGCTCTGCAAACGGGGCACTTTCATTTAATTACAGGTTGTTAAGATTTAATAAAAAAGTGGTTGATTATGTTATCATTCATGAGTTGTGTCATCTTAAAGAATTGAATCACTCTAAAAGTTTTTGGAAGCTTGTAGAAAAATTTTGTTCTGATTATAAAAGTTTGAAAAGGGAATTGAGATTTTGATGTAGGTAAGTCCAGCTTTTGTCAGTCTGAGCTTGTCGAAGACTGACGACTCGGGATAATGTCACACTTCGACAGGCTCAGTGTGACATCCAAAATTCTTCCTTAAAGATATTCCCATAACCTAAAATAAGATTCGGATCAAGCTGTTTTTTTATGTTTGCCATTTCTCCGATAATTTTTTCACCATACATTTCTAAAAGATAATCCGTTTTAATTTTCCCGATTCCATGTTCAGCAGATACGGTCCCGCCAAGCTCAATAGCTTCACTGTAAATATTCCTGTAAATAATTTTCCCTTTTTCATATTCTTCTTCGTTTCGTGGAAGCAAATTCATATGTAAATGAGAATTACCGAAATGTCCATAAGCAACGTAATTGAATTTATTCTTTTTCATCTCTTTGATGCAGAAATGATAGAATTCATCAAAATGTTCATCAGGAACAGCCATGTCCGTTCCAAGCTTGTTGACTTTATATTGAGCAAGATAGTCTGTTACCTTCAGAGCAATGTTATACCTGAACTCTTCTAAGTTTTTTTTCTCTTTTTCATTCGAGGCAAACCACGCACTGTCTTCCTGTCCATTATGAAGATTTATTAGTTGCATCCATTTTTCAAGCAAAGTTTCTTCATTTGAAGAATTGACTTCCTGTTCGAACCAAACAGCGGCTTTTGCATTTGCCGGAATCTGAGTATAATCTTCTTTAATAAAGTTCAAGGAGTTTTCATCGAGAAATTCCAAAGCAAGGGCATCAATATCAACAGACTTCTCTTTTCTTGTTAGATGAGATTTATCTCTTGCATCGTAAATAAAGCTCAAACCATCTTTTTCACTATCAAAAAATATAATGCAGGAAATTATTTTCTCAGGATAGTGGACTAATTTTAATTCTGCTTTTGTTATTACGCCAAGTGTTCCTTCCGAACCGATAAAAAGATCGATTGCATCCATATTTTTTTTGCAGTAATATCCTGCAGCATTCTTGGTCAACGGCATATTAATTACAGGAATTTCAATATTATATTCTTTTCCGCCTTCAGTTTTAAATTTCATTCTATATTCGTGGGCAATCCATTTTTCTCTTTCAAGCTTCAATAAATCGCCATCTGCTAAAACAATTTCAAGCTTATTTACATAAGCTCTCGTTGAGCCATATTTAAATGTTTTTTCACCCGAAGCATTTGTCGCAATAGTTCCGCCGATGTAACAATTACCTTCGGTAGGATCTGGAGGATAAAGCAAATTGTACTCTCTTACTTTGTCCTGAAAATCTTTTAATATTACTGCCGGTTCAACAACGGCAAATTTATTCTCAGAATTTATCTCGAGGACTTTATTCATCTTTTCTGTTGAGATTACAATGCCGCCTTGCGGAACACGTGCCCCTGTAAGTCCTGTGCCGTTTCCTGCAATTGTCACTTTTTGTTTTTTGCTGTTAGCCTCTTTTAAGATGTTTCTTACTTCATTTACATCGGAAGGAATATAAACTGCTTCACAAAAACCATGGAAGTTGGAAGCATCAACAAGATAATTCTGGATTTCATCAGGTGTATTTTTAATTATCATTGTTCAGAACATTTCTTAGAGTTTGCAGATATTTGAGCTGAACAGAAACTTCAGCAATTTCATTTTTTCGTTCGTTTATTGGAGATAAATTAAGTTGTTTGAAAAAAATATCAAGTGCATTGAACATATTTATTCGTGGAAAAGCAGTATCTCTTAAATGATGAATCAGCTTTAAAGTCCTGAATCCATCGAACCATTTTATCTTTTGAGAATGAAGATGCTTTTTATCTTTTGAATTTGACAAGATCTTTTCCCAATCGTTTTCAAAATTTTGTTGTTTTAGAAAATTAAAAAGTTCGGAATGAATTTCCCTTGCGTTTTGTAAATAATCTGGGGTTGAGAAAGTATTCTCGCTGTTAAATAATTCCAGCCATTTTTTCAGGATCACAAAACCTTCAGGCTCATAAAGAAGATATTCGTTTTGAGATTTTGATAGAAACCTGTTTATTCTTTGTCCTGTCCCGAATGGAACACGCCACGAGGGTCTCCCTGCAGGAAAAACTTTTGTCGAATTTATTCTTTTTATTTCATAATTCTTAATGATTTTTTCGATAAAATAAAAATCTTCACCAGCTTTCTTTTTGTTCATTCCTTCGACTTTTAAGTATGCTTCATAATCACAGCACATTGTGGAACCGACAATTTGAATAGCATATGCTGAGCCTGCATACTTTAAGCCAAGTTCATAATATCTAAGAATTGTTTCATAGCAGATTATTGCTTTCAATTTTTCTTCATCTTTCGGCAGGGGATGTTCATACTTTATTGTTGCTGCATTAATATTTCTTGCGTTAAAAGAATTAATTATTTCTTCTATATAATTCCCTTCAACTTTACAATCAGCATCTAAACAAACTATGATTTTCTTTTTATTAGTTGAATAATCAAAAATTGTCAGGGCAAGGTCCATACCGATTTTTCTTGCCAAACCAACTCCGCCAGTTTTTCCAGGCATCTCTTTCCCATCGGAAGAAGCATCTATAAACCCGATCGTTAAATTAGTTGAATTAATTTTCTCTATAACCGGATGATAAGAACTATTTTTATTCAAAATTTCATTAAAGAATTCAAGTGTCTTTTGATTTTCTACTTTGACTTCTTGTGACGATGAGACTAGGCTGTTTATAACAAAAATTACAGCAACTCTTTGATCTTTATTGAATTCATTTTCAGATATTGAATTTAAAAGGGTAATAAGATTATCATGTTCGGCTATCGCCGGAACAACAATCACACAATCAAATTGCAACTCCGGCTCAATCTCAAGTATCCATCTTTTGCAGCCGTATTTATCAAAATACTTTTGAACTTTTTCGGGAAGAGTTGGTTTCATAAAGTAGCGACAAATTTATGTTTAGAAATTAACTCCGCTGCATCGTTAAAATCACCTTTGTCTATCCAATTAATTTTTACGCCTTCTCTTTCCATTTTTCTGAACCAGGTCATTTGCCTTTTTGCAAAAGCACTTATAGCGCTATTAAGCTTTTGAAACATTTCATCATGAGAAAGTTCACCTTTCAAATACAAAGCAAGAAATTTATATTCAAGACCAAGCTGCAATAATCTTTTATAAGTAACTCCATTTTCGATAAGTTTTTTCACCTCTTCAATCATTCCTTCTTTAATTCTATTTTCAAGTCTTTCCGTTATTCTTTTTTTTATTTCACTTCTTTCAAATTTAACTCCGATTACGAGAGCATTTATTTTTAAATCAGAGAGCAAAGCTTCTTCTTCAGATTCTGCGACTAAAATTGCCTTTATAATTCTATCTTTGTCCTCGAGATCATTTTTGTTATGATGTTTTGTTTTTAATTTCAACAAGAGCGAACGAAGTTCTTCAATCCGTAATGAGGATAATTTGTTAATGTTAGCTTCATCAAAATCAGCTTTCTTTATCTGGTAATCCTGGATAACAGAACTTATGTACAAACCCGTTCCCCCGGTTAAAAAAGGTTTTTTGTTTCTTGAAATTATTTTTTTGAATGTTTCCTTAAAATGAGTGATAAATAAATATAAATTGAATTCGGTTCGAGGTTCGACAATATCAATTAAGTGACAAGGAATTTTATTTTCATCAACAACATAATCAGAAAGATCTTTGCCTGTACCAATGTCCATTCCTTTATAGACCTGTCGCGAGTCCGCGGAGATAATTTCACCGTTAAATTTATTTGCAAGATAGGCAGCCAATTTGGTTTTGCCGGTTGCTGTGGGTCCGAGAATGGTTATAAGATTATAGTCCATATAAATTATTATCTTTAGTCAGGAAAGATAATAATCATATAAATAAATATTGTTTATATCTTGTTATTTTGCATAGGTAAAATGTTCTTTTTGTGAATAATATCTGATAAAAAATTTGAGAAAATAAGAACCGTGAATGATTTAGGTGCATCCTACAACACTGAAGAAAGTAAACTTATTGACCTTGCTAAAAGCGGCGACAGGAAAGCGTTAGCACAATTGGTTAAGAAGTATGAACAGACAATTTATAATTTTGCTTTCAAGATCTGCCGCCATAGAGATAAAGCTGAAAATATAACACAGGAAACTTTTTACAGCCTGATTAAGAATATAAAGCAGTTTGATAATAAGTCGAAGCTTTCTACATGGCTATACAGGATTGTTGCAAACCACTGCCTGATGCTTGCAAGAAAAGAAAAGAACAGGCAGTTTGTTTCTATAGACGATGATGGTTCTCTTTATGATAATGAAAAACATATAGTCGATTACAGCAGGCTTCCAACTAAGTACACAGAGAATGAAGAGTTGAAAAAAGTACTCGATGATGCAATTTCCAAACTTTCACCGGAATATAGAATGATATTTCTTTTAAGAGATGTAGAAGGATTATCAACTGAAGAAACAGCTGAAACTTCAGAGTTATCAATATCTGCTGTAAAATCCAGGTTACACAGGGCGAGAGCATTCTTAAGAAATGAAATAACGAGGGCTTACGAGTCATGAAAGAAAAAGTTACCTGTAAAGAAGTAATGCGTTATGTGTGTGAATGCATGGCGCAGGATACCAGTACGGAAAGATGTGTTGCCCTGAAGGAACATCTTGATAACTGTGAAGACTGTAAACAGTATTTTAAATCTGTTGAACTTACTATAGACTGTTACAGGAAATACAATGTTAAAGTCCCGGAGAATGTTCATAAAAAACTGATGAATTTTTTGGACCTTCCCGACGACTAAAAAATTTTAAAAAAGCCGAATCTTAAACCTTATTTTAACATCCTACACTAAATAAATTTCCTTAAACAGGGAGACAAATGGACACACATTACTATAACACTGATATAAAATGGGAACAGGGAAGAAGAGGAACATTAACTTCGCCTGTTTTATCCAATTCAATAACAGTTGCAACACCGCCTGAATTTGCTAAAGGTGAACCTAATATATGGTCGCCGGAACATCTTTATGTGGCTGCTGCAAACAGTTGTCTTATGACAACCTTTCTTGCAATTGCCGAGAATTCCAGACTCGATTTTGTTTCTTTTAATTCTACAGCAATTGGTAAACTTGAGAAAGTAGACAATATATTTATGTTCTCAGAGATCGAACTTAAACCTAAGGTAGTATTGAAAAACGAAAAGGATAAAGAACGAGCTTTAAGAATAATTGAGAAATCTGAAAAAGCATGTTTGATTTCAAACTCTATGAAATCGAAAATCGTGCTTTCTCCTGAAGTTGTTATTTCAGAATAAATCATAAAGGGAAAAACATGCCGTTATTTGAATATAAATGCTCGGAATGCGACAGCAAGTTTGAAATCTTGCATAAGTCTGCAAATAATATTGAGAGTGTAGAATGTCCTGAATGTCATTCTGCCGAAGTAAAAAAACTTCTTTCAACATTCAGTGCCGCTGGTTTGTCAAGCAGCGGAAGTGATTTTTCTTCTTCCGGGGATAGCTGTGAATCAGGAAGCTGCGGTTGCAGTTCCGGTTATTGTGGGTTAAATTAAATGATTATGAAAACATTTAAACTTTTTATCCCGTTTTTTTTATTTCTATTCTCATTTTATGGCTGTGCGCATAATGCAATTACAAATTCATTAATAGTTAATGAATTAAAAGACAAGATCAAGAATAATGACAGCACAATAGTCATTCTCGATGTAAGAACCGATGCTGAATTAACAGGGGCTCTTCCTAAAATTGACGGCGCACTTCATATTCCTGTTCAGGAGTTGGAGAAAAGATTTGGTGAACTTGAAAAATATAAAGATAAAGAAATAATTGTTGTTTGCAGAACTCAGGTCCGTTCTTCGAAAGCCTCACAATTTCTGAATGAGAAAGGTTACAATACAAAATTTGTAAAGGGCGGTATGCAGGAGTATTATAAAAAGTAGCTTAAAGTTTTTCCAATCTTCGTTTAGCTTTTTCTTTTGTAAATACATCCCTGAAATTTTGGATTTTATATTTGATAACTTTTTGAAGAAACTCTTTCTCCTTTTCTTCCTCTCCCATGTACCTGTACGTTTTGGCAATCTGGTATGTTGGAATTATTGTATCGGGTAAAATAGTTAAGGCTTTATTTAACATTTTTAGTGATTCTTCAAAAGAACCGTCCGGCACATCACCTAGGAATGTATTTGCAAAAAGCCTTTCAAAGAAGCCGAGATCGGCAATTTCCCTGTTGTAAATGCCGAGAACTATATAAGAGATGTATAAAGTAGAATCCATCCTTAAAGATTTTTCAGCATTTTCTTTAATCAAATGTGCCAGCTTAATTTTTTCTTTACTCCCACTGAACATTGCGATATTGCCATAAGATAATGCAAGGTAGCAATAAGTCTTAGCACTGTCGGGAAATTCTTTATGAAGTATCTCGGAATAAGCTATTGCTTTATCAATATATTTTTTCGCCTCTTCTCTTTTACGGAGTTCGGCATATTCTTCTCCAGCATCATTATAAGCTCCTGTAAGCTTGATAAGCACGTCAAAATTATCCGGGACTAACTCGTAAGCTTTTTCATAATTTAAAGCTGCATCAGCATTATCGAAAATTTTATGAAACTCGTCTCCTTTTTTCACATAAGTTTCATAGTCAGCCGACGATCCTTGAAACAGAAGAAAGAAAATTATTATTAGAAGCATATCTTTAAACTTTTGATTAGCTGCTGTAGAAATATATTTTTTATGAATTAGCAATGTTAAATTAGAATTAAGATTTTTAATCTTTTGATAAACAAATATTAACAAAAAATGGGAAAAGCCTCTTATGTTGTTACTATTTCAAACCTAAAAGCATTTACGTTCCATTTCTTTGTCTGAGTATCAAGTGACTTCTCGATAAATGTTACATTATCTTTTTTATCTATTAAAATAACCGTAGATGAACGTGTACCATAGTCGGGGGTTTCAACAAAGATCGATGAAATATTTCTTTCAACTTCTTTGGGAAGCCCTGTATCAGGAAGTTCTTTCTCGGGTGAAAAAGTTTTATCGGAAAGCATAAGGAATAAATCATCAACCAAAGTGTCTCTTTTATCAATTGCTTTTTTAAGAAGCTTTTTTCCCTTCTTTACTTTGAACCAGGGAGTATCCAGAAGATGATTGCTTAATCCATGAATACCCGCTTCTATTTTAATAAGTTTTCTTGTTTGATTTGAGAAGAAGAAAAATTCATTCCTGTCACCAAAAATAAGTCCAAAGCCGTTGTAAAGATCCGAACTTTCTTTCAAACCTTTTGAATAAAATTCCGGGGAAGATGTGCCGAGAAGAAAATCAGTAACTATTCTTCCTCTTGATAAGGCATCTTCTTTTATTGATCTCATGTCGCGGTAATTTGTGATTGCAGCAAATCTTCCGTTTTTGGTTATCCCGCACCAGGTTCCTCCTTCTTTAAGATCTCTGCCGGCAAGTAATGAAGGTTCATCAATCCAGAAATCTGCGGCAGAAGATGGTCGTTGATAGAACTCATCCCTATTTGCAGCAAAAATTAATTTATAATCAGGATGATAATTAGGTCCGATAACGATTAAACACATATTTTCATTTCATAATTATTTGTGAAGTGAATTGTGAACACTTAAGAAAGATAGAAAAAATATTTAATTTTATTGCGCTCTTATTCTGGTATTATTCAGACTTGATTTTAGATAAGGATTAATTATTTTTTGAATCGTTGATAGTAGCCAATCATTACTTTTGTAAATTATGAGTAGTAAGAAAGATATAAAGATCATTGTTCCGGCGAAAAAGAAAAGAGTACCGGTACCTCAAAAACCCCCTAAAGTGGAAAAAAATAAGAAGGCTTACGACCGGAAGAAAGAGAAGGATAAACAACGAAAAAGAGTAAAATAGACAGGATAATGGTTTTTACTTTCCGAATTAATTGTTTTTGCCTGGCTTGTTATTGTTTCAAATTTACCTTATGTTTAAAGTAATAATTTTAGTTATTTATTAAAAAATAAGGTAATTTATGCTGGACGACTTAGATATTAAAATGCTAAATATGCTTCAGCGGAAAGCCAGGACCAAAAGAAATGAGCTTGCCGAAGCCGTTGAGCTTTCAATTCCCTCAGTTAGTGAGAGACTGCATAAGTTGGAGTCAAACGGAGTCATAGAAGGTTATTATACTAAGTTGAATCGGAAAATTTTTGGATTCGATATCATGGCTTATATTTTAGTGGTAATGGAATCTTCCAAACACTATAAATCTCTTATAACACATGTTGACAAAAAACCTGAGATACTCGAATGTCATTCAGTGCTTGGTGAAGGTTCGCATCTTTTAAAAGCTCTTGTAAAAAACTCCGAAGCACTTGAAAAACTTTTAAGTGAAATCCAGGCATGGACAGGCGTGGTATCGACAAAAACAACTTTTGTTCTTTCAACGCTAAAAGATACAACCGCCTTGGCGATTTAATAATTATAAACAAAAAATAGAGGATACAGAAATGGCTAAAGCTCCTACCCCAGTTGAGAATGTCTTAAAATTCATTAAGGCAAACAAAATTCAATTTGTAGATTTGAAGTTTATGGATTTTCCCGGACAATGGCAGCACTTTACAGTACCTTCATCACAGATTGATGAAAAATCATTTGTTGACGGACTTGGTTTTGACGGTTCTTCCATCAGAGGCTGGAAAGCAATTAATGAAAGCGACATGCTTATAATTCCTGATCCGACAACAATGTTTTTGGATACCTTTATTACAGCTCCGACGCTGAGTCTTATTTGTGATGTTTATGAACCTGCAACAAAAGAAAAATATGAAAGATGTCCGAGAAGCATTGCTCAGAAGGCGGTAGCTTATCTTATTTCTACCGGCATTGCCGACACAGTTTACTTTGGACCTGAAGCTGAATTCTTTGTTTTTGATGATGTAAGATTTGCATCCTCTCCTAACGGTAGTTTCTATTCTGTTGATTCTATTGAAGGCAGGTGGAACAGTGGTCGTGACGAAGGACCTAATCTTGGGTATAAACCAAGGTATAAAGAAGGATACTTTCCGGTTCCTCCAACTGATGCTCTTATGGATCTGAGAAATGAAATGGTTATAAATCTTATGAATGCCGGAATCAATGTTGAAGCTCAACACCACGAAGTTGCAAGCGGAGGGCAGTGTGAAATTGATTTAAGATTTGAGCCGCTTCTTAAAGCTGCTGACCAGCTTCTACTTTTTAAATATATTGTTAAGAATACTGCTAAGAAAAATAACAGGACTGTAACCTATATGCCTAAACCTATATTTGGTGATAATGGAAGTGGTATGCATGTTCACTCAAGCTTATGGAAAAAAGGCAAACCACTATTTGCAGGTTCCGGTTATGCAGGTTTAAGTGAAATGGCCTTGCATTATATAGGTGGACTCTTAAAGCACGCACCTTCAATTCTTGCATTTACAAATCCTACTACTAACTCCTATAAGAGACTTGTTCCGGGATTTGAAGCACCTGTTAATCTTGCATATTCACAGAGGAACAGAAGTGCTTCAGTAAGAATTCCTATGTATTCTCCGAGTCCTAAAGCAAAGAGAGTTGAGTTCAGGTGTCCGGATCCTTCATGCAACCCTTATCTTGCATTCTCTGTAATGATGCTTGCAGGACTCGATGGTATACAAAACAGGATTGACCCGGGTGATCCGCTTGATAAAGATATTTATGATCTCCCACCGGAAGAATTAGCAAATGTTCCTTCAACTCCCGGTAGCTTGAATGAAGCTTTAAAAGCTTTAGAGAATGATCACGAATACTTGTTAAAAGGAAATGTATTTACAGAGGATGTAATTCAAACCTGGATTAATTATAAAATCGATAAAGAAATTAAACCGATGGCTTTACAACCGCATCCTTACGAGTTTCATTTGTATTACGATGTATAAGAATAAGCTGTCATGTTAATTCCTAAAGGCGTCCTTTTGGGCGCCTTTTTTTGTTTTGATACAATTTTTTCTTTCCAATTTCTTTTAAATAACCGTCCCGTTTTCTTGAAACTCCTTCATAATTAAAATATATTTGATATTGTTGTCCAAACAGGGCTATGGATGATATTCCGCCAAAAGCAGGACATATCCTAAAATATCATTTACTGCATGCGACCAGCTGTTGTTTAATGTAAATCCAAGGCATAAATTTATTTTTTCAACAATAAGCAGAGTAACGAGATGGAAAGATCAAACAAAATTTTACTAACAGAAAAAGAAATTCCTGAACAATGGTATAATATCCAGGCAGATATGCCAAACCCAATGCTACCGCCGCTTCATCCGGGAACTAAGCAGCCTATTGGTCCCGAGGACCTTGCGCCAATTTTTCCAATGGAACTGATAAAGCAGGAAGTATCGAAAGAAAGATGGATTGATATACCGGAAGAAGTAAGAAATGTTTATAAAATGTGGCGTCCTTCGCCTTTATACCGTGCACGCAATCTTGAAAGGTTACTTGATACGCCTGCAAAAATCTATTATAAATATGAAGGAGTTAGTCCTGCCGGTTCGCATAAGCCAAATACTGCAGTTGCACAGGCATATTATAATAAAGCAGAAGGTGTTAAAAAATTGACAACTGAAACAGGCGCAGGTCAATGGGGAAGTGCACTTGCACTTGCATGCCAGATTTTTGGAATAGAGCTTGAAGTTTATATGGTAAAAATTAGCTTTGATCAAAAGCCATATCGAAAATTAATGATGAATACATGGGGAGCTAAAGTATTTTCTTCGCCAACGGATTTAACAGAATCCGGACGTAAAATTCTTGCACAGGATCCAAATTCTCCCGGAAGCCTCGGTATTGCAATTTCAGAAGCAGTGGAGAGAGCAGCTTCAAGTGATGATACAAAATATTCTCTCGGTAGTGTTCTTAATCATGTACTTTTACACCAGACAGTAATAGGGCTGGAGGCAATTAAGCAGTTTGAGAAAGCCGGAGATTTTCCAGACATAGTTATCGGATGTTTTGGCGGTGGATCAAACTTTGGTGGAATTTCATTGCCATTTCTTAAATATAATTTAACAGAAGGAAAAAATATCAGGTGTATTGCTGTTGAACCGGCATCCTGTCCCAAGCTTACAAAAGGAGAATTCCGTTATGATTTTGGTGATACTGTGGGACTCACTCCTCTAATACCGATGTATACACTTGGACATACTTTCGTACCGGCTCCTATTCATGCCGGCGGGCTTCGTTATCACGGTGCCGGGGCCATCATAAGTCAGCTTCTTAAAGATAAACTTATTGAGGCAACGGCAATTCAACAGCTTGAGTGTTTTGATGCGGGAGTTAAGTTTGCAAAAGTTGAAGGAATAATTCCGGCTCCGGAGTCTACTCATGCTATAGCCGGTGTTTTCAGGGAAGCAAACAAAGCTAAAGAAGAGGGAAAATCAAAAACTATTTTATTCAATCTTTCAGGACATGGTCATTTCGATATGAGTGCTTACCAGGATTATTTTGCCGGAAAGCTTGTTGATCACGAGTTAACAAAAGATGAGCTTACCGCTGGCTTAAAAGATTTGAATCTTCACCCGGTGGAATAACCATTATGTTTATGTGCCCGTCACCTTAACGGTGACAGGCACATAGTCATATAGTGCTGGATTAGGTTCATTTCAGTGTTTTCTAATATTTGCGTTGCCCTTTATTTATTAGGTTGTCACTCTTTTTATACGTAACTTAGCTTATCTGGTAATTAGACCGGAAATTTCATTTATTTTTTTTAGAGGTTCTTAAGTGAGTACTAAATTATTCGTGGGTTCTCTACCCTGGTCGGTTAACGACAAGACATTACAGCAAACATTTGAAGCACATGGAACAGTAGTTTCTGCAAAGATAATTACCGACCGTGAAACCGGAAGATCTAGAGGTTTCGGCTTTGTTGAAATGGAGAATCCGACTGACGCTGAAAAAGCAGTTAAGTCATTGAACAATTCAGAATTAGACGGAAGAAATATCGTAGTTAATGAAGCAAAAGCACGCAGTTAAAAAGATATTTTATTATTGATTTCTGTAAGGCATCTTTAAGATGCCTTTTTTGTTTACCAATTGTGATTTTGAAATATTTCCCCACTCACTTAATCAATTCCAGATTATAGTTTTTCTCGAAAGCTTTATTGTAATGAACGCTTCCGTCGGACGATACAATAAGGACAGGATAATTTATGCTTTTATCGGTTAAAGTTTTTTCCCAACCCAAAAGAAAAACATAAGTTGCGGTGGCATCGGCTTCTTCGGCAGTTGGAGCCAGGATTGTAGAACTTTCCGATAAGGTTCCTGGGTAGCCGGTTTTGGGATCTAGGATATGATGGTAACGTTTTCCATTTATTATTATAAATCTCTCATAATCACCACTTGTTGCAACCGCATAATCCTTTAAATTAAATTTCGCAACCAAATCATTTGTATTTCTTGGATGTTTTATTCCAACTTTCCATAAAGTCTCTTTGTCTTTTGTACCGGAAACATAAATATCTCCCCCTGCATTAAGAATAAAATTTGTAATTCCCATTTCTTTTAGAACAGCAGAACCTCTGTCTATTGCATATCCTTTTGCAATTCCGCCAAGATCGATTGACATTCCTTTTTTCTTAAGAAATGCTGTGGTATCATTTTCATTAATAACTATGTCATTATAATTAACAAGCTTATTTAGTTTTTTAATAGTCTTGTTTTAGGGGGCTATTTATTTATCGGATTTTCCGAATCATTATTTCAAATCAGTGACCGTTTCAAACTGAATCATTTTCCAGGAGGAATGGTTTATCAAAAGGTTGCTCATATATAGGGAATGTCATGATGACTGAAGACAAACAAATCATTTTTCAACGATGTATTGAAAAAGTAACGCACATTCCTACCCTGCCCAAGGTGTTGGATAAGATTTTAGCCATGTCCAGTGATCCGGATGTAGAAGTTGAGGATATTGCAGATTCAATCCTACAGGACAAGGTTCTTACAGCCAGAATGATTCGTCTGGTTAATTCTGCTTTCTGGGGTATACGAAGAGAGATCGTTTCTATTCGTGAAGCCATTGTGTACCT